>JAIOII010001022.1 GCA_019912685.1 Kofleriaceae bacterium | reverse complement strand
GTGCAGCCGCACCTCGACCTGATCGAGCACGATCGTCTCGAGCGGCCGCGAGACGTGCGCGGCATCGGCGGCGGCGGCCACCGCGCTGCCGGCGGCCTCGTCGCCCGGCGCCGGGCGCTGCTCCTTCGTCTCGCGTCCCTTGCACCCGAGCGCCTGGACGCCGAGCACACCGCCGAGCACACAAGAAACCGCAAGCCCGGCGGCGGCGTGCTTCGCGATCACAACACCTTATAGTAGGTGATGAGCGCGTCTCCGGGAGCGTAGAAATCGGGCAAGCGCGAAGCCTCCGGATATCCGAGGCGCGCGTAGACCGCGCGCGCGCTGCCGTAGCCGTCGGTCTCGCTGGTCTCGACGCGGATCTGGCCGCCGCCGCGCGCGCGGATCTCCGCCTCCATCGCGTCGACGAGGCGCCGCGCGACCCCGCGTCCCCGCCCCCGCGCGTGCACGACGATCCAGTAGAGGTCGTACGTGCGCGCCGTCATCGGCGTCCTCCCGAAGCAGATGTACCCGCACACGCCGGCGTCGCCGTCGATCGCCACGCGCACCTCGTAGTCGGTCGACCCCGCGATCGCGGCGTCGACCAGCTCGAGCGCCACCGCGACCTCGTCGGCCTTGAACGTCTCGTCCGACGCGATCACCTCGGCGATCGCCGCGCGATCCGCGGCCGCCAGCGCCCGCACGGTCACGCCGGCGTCGCCGTTCACGCCGCGCCCTTGGCCGTGTACCGCTGGAGGGCGAGCTCGGCGATCGTGCCGATGAGCTTCGGGTAGCTCCAGCCCGCCGCGGCCGCGGCGCGCGCGACGCCGGCGTCCGGGGAGATGTCGCAGTTCGGGTTCACGTCGATCACCCACGGCACCCCCGCCGGATCGATCCGCAGATCGACCCGCCCGTAATCGCGCAGGCCGATCGCGTTCCACGCCGCGCGCGCCGTCTCCTCGATCGCCGCGACGAGCGCGGAGCTCGCGCCCTTGATCGGCACCGGCTTGGTCCCCTCGTAGTCGACGTGCTTCTCGTCCCACTTCGCCGCGTAGCTCACGATGTGCGGGCGCCCCGCCGGCATCGCGCCGAAATCGATCTCGTGGAGCGGCAGGAAGCGCACGTGCTTGCCGCTGCCGAGGAGCGTCACGTTCACCTCGCGCCCGGGCACGTAGCGCTCGACGATCAGCGGCGAGTTGAACTCGGCGAGCAGCTGCTGGGCGCGCGTCGCCAGGGCCGCGCCGTCGGCGAGGACGTTGGCCTCGGTGATCCCGACCGACGCGTCCTCGTTCGCCAGCTTCATGAACCACGGGTAATCGAGCGGCTCCGCCGAGACGCGCTCGATGTCCGCGACGTTCGTCAGCACGCGATACGGCGGCGTGGCGATCCCGCGCCCGAGGAGCACGTCCTTGCTGCGCGGCTTGTTCAGCGCCAGCGCGAGCGCCGACGCGTCGCTGCCGGTGTAGCGGAGCTCGAAGAGATCGAGCACCGCCGGCACCGCGACCTCGTTGACCGCCACGCCGCACAGCGACTCGCACAGGTTGAACACGAGGTCGGGCTTGTCGCGCTCGAGCTTGCCCAGCACCGCCACGAGATCGCGGCCCTGCAGCGACACGAGCTCGCTGTCATGCCCCGCGTCGCGCAGCGCCTGGCAGATCGCCTCGGCCGACGCCCGCACCGCCGCCGCGTCGGCGCCGGCTCCGGGCACGAACTCGAAGTCGTTGTTGAACAGGCACGCGATCCGCATGGCGGCCAATGTACCCGCTCACTGTGACCACAGCGACACCAGTCGCGGCCCGATCGCCGTCGCGATGTCCTCCACCGGCGGCGCGCTCGCGAGCCCGCGCGCGCGCCGCGCGCGATCGAGCGAGATGACCGGCGTCGCGAGCCCGCACGGCACGATGAGCTGCCACATCTCCGGCGGCGTCGCGACGTCGAACGCCCAGCCGTGGATCGCGACCTGACGGCGCAGGTGGAGCCCGCACGCCGCGAGCTTCATGCCGTCCCACCACACCCCCGCGGGCTCGCGCTGCCACGCCGCGCCCGGCACGCCGAGCTCGCGCGCGACGTCCGCGATCACCCCGGCGATGCCCTCGAGGAACGCGACCACGCCGCGCCGCACGCGCACCACCGGATAGATCATCAGCTGGCCCGGGCCGTGATACGTGACGTCGCCGCCGCGCGACGCGTCGGAGAGCGTCACGCCGCGCGCCGCGAGCACGTCGGGCGGCGCGACCACGTGGCCGCGATCCGCGCTCTTGCCGAGCGTGATGGTCGGCGGGTGCTCGCACAGGAGCAGCGCCTGCGCGCCGGCGTCACCGGCGAGCACGCGCTCGCGGCTCGCCTCCATGCGCGCGACGGCGCTCGCATGGTCGATCCGCCCGAGCCAGGTCCAGCCGACCGTCACCCGGCGAGCAGCTCGGAGAGCAGCTGGTCGTCGACGTAGCGCACGGGCGCGGCGGCGGTGACCACGCCGACGCCCGACGCCAGGAGCGCCGACACGAAGGCGTCGCCCGCGACCACCGTGATCGAGCGGCCGTTGCGCTCGAGCTCGCGCTCGGCGTCGGCCGACAGCTCGCGCGCCGCGAACAGGTAGCCCGCGAGCAGCTGCTTGGCCTCGACCCCGACGCGCAGCTCGCCGATGCCGCGGCGATCGACGGGGGCGTTGCCCGAGCGCGCGCTGATGAGCACGAGGGTCGCGCCCTCCGGCGGCAGCGCCGTCGCGTAGCTGATGCCCTCGACGCGCTTGATCCACGAGATGTCGCGGAAGCCCGCCGACACGAGGTACGCGTGCACGAGCCGCTCGAAGCCGGCCTGGCTCGCGCTCGCGATCTTGTCCTTGAGGGTCCGGTGCGTCGCCACCGCCATCACCGACAGCGCGCGCGCCAGCTCCGCCTCGGCGGCCGCGGTCGGGCTGATCGCGACGGGACCGGGCGCGAACAGATCGCGGCCGCGATAGACGATGCGCGGGCGCAGGCCGAGGCTCTTGTAGCTGCGCTCGTCGCCGAGCAGCGCCGCCTTGAGGTGCGGCCACAGGACCTCGGGATCACCGTCGAGCAGGCCGCGCTTGCGCATCATGCCGGCGAGCTGGCGCACCGGCATCGGCTGCGCGCCCTTGATCGACGCGAACACGCTCCACGCCGCGTCACCGAGCGAGTTGCCGACGCGGATGACGCCGGTGTCGTCCGCGTCGGCAACTCGCTCGGTGACGCGGCGTGGAGCGTGTTCGCGTCGATCAAGGGCGCGCAGCCGATGCCGGTGCGCCAGCTCGCCGGCATGATGCGCAAGCGCGGCCTGCTCGACGGTGATCCCGAGGTCCT
>JAIOII010001021.1 GCA_019912685.1 Kofleriaceae bacterium | reverse complement strand
GGGGACACGCTGAGAGGGGACACGCTCCCCCCTCCCAACGCCCCGAAACCACGTCGCTTTTCAACCCACTTGCGTCACCTTGAACGGGGACACGCTCCTGGGTCGCAACGGCTGGAGATCCTTACTCTTCTGGGCACAGTTGCGTCGCGTCGTCGGAGGCGTGCGCGAGCGATCCGCCGTCGCGACGCAAGTGGGTCGAAATCTGAAGTGATCTTCGCGCTTTGAGATAGGGGAGCGTGTCCCCTGTTCTCGCGACGCAAGTGGTGTGAAAAGTGGAGCGAAGTCGGTGGCTTGGGAGGGGGGAGCGTGTCCCCTCTCAGCGTGTCCCCTCTCAGCGGCGGCGGCGCGAGAGGAGGAGCGCGCAGAGGGAGGCGAGGAGGAGGAAGGCGGTGGGATCGTTGTTGGAGGTCGAGCAGCAGCCGCCGGGCTGGTCGCCACCGGGTGGGTCGTCGGGGTCGGTGCCGTCCTCGTCCTGGCAGGTGGCGGAGCAGCCGTCGCCGTCGGCGGTGTTGCCGTCGTCGCACTGCTCGCCCGCGCCGACCACGCCGTCGCCGCACGCGGCGAGCGATGCGCTCCAGCCCACGACGCAGACGTCGTCGAGGTTCCAGCCGCCGAGCTCGAGGCCCTGGTCGCTCTTCAGGCCGAACGTGATCTGCACCTTGCCGTCGGCGGCCTGCGCCGTGATGTCGACGTCCTGGAACCGCCACTCCTTGTCCTTGTGGTGCGTCGACGAGTTGTTGCCGTTCATGCTGTCGCGGTTGCCCCAGAGCGCCGCGCCGTCGACGTCGATCGTCGCGTCGTCGAAGAAGCCATCCTCGACGCCGAGCCAGCGCCGGTACTGGAGGCGCACGCTCTCGAACTCGCCGACCGGTACGTCGATCTCCGGCGTCTTCGCCCACAGCTCGCTCTGCGGCTCGTAGGTACCGTCCGCGTTCGCGCCGCCGAGGTCGTTGCCGAACACGCGCGTGCCCGAGAACGCCTCGGTCGGGTCGTCGCCGGCGCCGGTCGGCGTCCCGAAGGCCCAGTCGTTCGTGCCCGCCACCGCGCCCGACGTCCAGCCCGCCGGATCGGCCTCGAAGTCGGTGCAGTAGATCTCCTGCACCGGCCCGACGAAGAACTCGTACATCGGGTCCGCCGGGTTGTCGGGATACGTGATCGTCGAGCCGTCGCTGAGCGCGACCGCGACCTTGTACTGGACCACCATGCCCGCGGCCTGCACCGGGATCGCGCCGCTCCACGAGCTCGCGCCCTCGGTCAGCGCGACGTCGCCGCCGCTGCCGGCCATGCCGCGCACCTGCCACGACACCGTCGCGCTCGCCACATCCGCCACCGGGCAGTCGCCAGCCGGCGCCTCGATCGGCACGTCGATCGAGAAGCCGTCGCGCACCGGACGGCCGACGCCGATCGACACCGCGCCATCGCCCGACGCGAGGCCGTGCGCGGCGAACGCGTTCTGGATCACGCACAGGTTCGGCGTCCCGTTGGCCAGGTTGCCGTCGTCGTCATCGGCGGCGACGGCCTCCACGTACGACGACGGGATGTCGCTCGCGCGCTGGATGATCGCGTAGTAGAGGTCGTCCGCCTTGGCGACGCCGGCGTCATGGCCGAGCGCCGCGATCAGGCCCTTGCGCAGATCCCAGAGCGTGCCGCCGATGATCTCGCCATCGGCGTGGACCTGCCCCTGCACGTCGTCGGGCCAGCGCAGCTCGCGGCCCGCCGGGTCGATGTCGCGGAGCGCGTCGTTGTTGCGGAAGAAGCCGCGGCCCATGCCGTGATCGTCGGTGATCGTCGCGGCCAGGTAGTCGGACACGCCCTCGGAGAGCGCGCCGTCGAAGTCACCCGCGCCCTGGATGATCGACTGCCCGTGCAGCGAGTGCCCGAACTCGTGGTAGACGACGTCGGCGAGCCGGCCCGTGTTCTCGCACTGCGAGCTCGAGCGATAGAAGTGGATGTCGTCGCCCGTCGAGTACGCGTTGCAGTTGCCGCTCTCGTTCACCCGCACCGAGATCGGGCGATCGAGCCACGCCAGGTTCGGGTTCATCGTCGACTTGGCGTAGCGGTTGACGATCGTGGCGTGGATGAACGCGTTCAGCTGCGCGTCGGCGGTCTCGGTCGACGACTGGTCCCACACCGCGGTGCCCGACGGCTGGAGCGACAGGGTGCCGGTGACCGGCGAGCCCGACGCCGTGCCGACGGCCGCGCACTGACCGGTCGCGACCGCGGTGACCGTCGCGGCCGCCGTGCCCGTCCACGTGATCACGCCGCTGGCGTCGGTCGCCGCGGTCGACTGACCGATGCGCGTGCTGGCGAACGCCGCCGGGAAGTCCATGCGCCCCCCGCCGGGCCAGCGCGCCGGCACCTTGTAGCGCACCGTGCCCGTCGCGAAGCGGAGCTTCTGCGTCCGCGCGAGCGGCTGGCCGCTCGCGGCGTCGACGTAGACGTCCCAGCGCGCCCGCGGGTCGCTCGCGTCGACGTCGACGGTGAGCGCCACGCGGTACTCGACCGCCGGCGCGCCGTCGTCCTTGTCGCGCACGATCGGCACGACGATCGGCTCGCCGACCGCGCCGCCGACCGTGCTCGTCGCGTACGCCGCGTTCACCCACGCGACCGCGGCGTCGCGCGCCGCCTCCGGCGACACGCGGCGCGTCGAGACCGGGGCGAGCACGTGCGGCAAGGCCTGCGAGCTGATGACGAAGACGCGGTCCTTCTTGAACAGGAAGCTGACCTGGCCGCCGAGCACGCGCAGCCCGTTCCAGGTCTGGAAGAAGCCGACGGTGCGCATCGAGTCGTCCTCGCCGTGCAGCACGTTCGACACGAGCGCGAAGTCGTCGACCTTCGCGCCCGGCGCGAGCAGCCCGACGTGGCGCGCGAGCAGATCGCGCGCGGCGCGCTCCGCGATCGCCGGCGATGCCATCGCGCCCGGCACCGCGATGCCCTCGCCCCAGATGCGGAGCGGGACCCCGGTGGTGTCGTCCCACTGCGAGCGCCACGTGCCGCCGCTCGTCGCGAGGAAGTGCGTCCACGCCTTCTTCGCCGACGCCGGCGCGCGATCCCACGTGACGTCGCGATACGCGCGGCCGCGACCGCCGTCGGCGGTCTCGAGCGGACGTTCGTCCAGGTAGTCGGGGCTGCGCACCGCCGCGGCCGTGCCGGCGAGTGCGACGAGGGGGACAGCGATCGTAGCGAGCGCGCGCTTCCGCATGAGTTCCTCCGCGCTGCATGAGATGGCAGGCGCGGATGCCGGACAACGTGCCGGCGCTCACACGAGCCAACGACGCGTGCGTGCTGACAGCATCGGGAAAGCGCTGCTAGCGGCGGTGAGGCGTCGATGTACGACACCTGCCCACGCAACCAACGTTACGGCGTGACCATCATCAGCGAGCGCGGACCACGCGCCCACACGCGGCCGAACTCGTCGATCGTCACGTCGAGAACCGTGTTCTCCACCAGGCCGCGGCGCACGTCCATGCGCCGCACCTTGCGGCCGTCGTAGATCGCGATCCCGCGCTCCGTCGCGAGCCAGAGCCGCGCGTCCTTCGCGAGCGCAAGATCGTTCACTGCGAACCGGAGCTCTCCAGGGAACCGCCAGCGCTCGCCGTCGTACGTGCCCACACCGTCCGGCGTGGCGACGTAGACGAGGCCACCCGGCGAGATCGCGATCGACGTCAGGAGCTCCGACTCGAGCGCCATGTCCTCGTTCCACACCGTCACCGTGTCGCCGACCAGGCGGACCGCGCCCTCGAGGCTCGCCATCCAGATCTGATCGCCGCCGTGGAACGCGGCGTCGACGACGTTCACCGGCACCGGCAGGATGCCCTTCTCGCGATCCTCGCGATCGCCGCTCGCGTGGTGGTACGCGACCGCGCCGAGACCGAGGTCGACGATCGCGACGCCCCACGGCTGCGCCTGATCGTCCCGGCCCTCGTGGTACCGCAGCCCGACCCAGAGCTGGCCGCTCGGCGCGAAGCGCGTGAAGCTGACCTCGGGGCGGTTGCCCGGCGTCGTGAGCGTCACGCCCGTCGACTCCCAGGCCTCGCCGTCGATGCGCGAGATCTCGATCGCCCGCGCCCCCGCGCCGCGGTGCAGGCCGTAGAGCACACCGTCCGGCCCCCGGACGACCGCGAGCACGACGTGCTCCGGCGGTCCTGCGGGCTCGAACGCGCCACCCTTCCATCGCCACGCCCGCGGCGCGCCGGTCGCCAGCCAGCAGTCCTCGCGCGCGACGCAGTGGACGGCGAGCGTGTTCGCGCCGTCGAGCATCTCGGCCCGACGCAACCAGCCGACCGGGTTCGGCAGCTCGAGCGACATGCGCGCGACGCCGATCTCCCGCGTCGCGACGAGCAGCTCCTTGCCGTACGCGCCGAGCGCGGTCGCGCCGGCCGGCAGCCGCGCCGGGATCTTGTCGACGCGCGGCGCCTCGGTGACGCCGACCTTGAGCGGCATGAGGCGCGTACCGTCGCGCGTGAGCGGTCGCGGCTTGCCGCCCTTGCCGCTCGTGATCTGGAGGACGCTGTCGCCGGCGAGCGCGACGATGCGATCGTCGAGCGCGATCGCGTCCGTCCAGCGGGTACCGGGCGACACCTTGAACGACGTGAACGACGTCGTGCGGCCGAACGCGACGCGCTGCTTGCCGGCGGCGTCCTCGCCGACCACCATCACGCCGCCCGTGGGCGCGGCGATCACGATGCGCGTGGTGACGACCTCGTTGCCCTGCGCCGGGCCGAGGGTGAACGTCTTGCCGTCGGGCGCGCGCCCGATGAGGCCGCGATCGGTCCCCACCCAGAGCCAGCCGGCGTCGTCCATCGCCAGCGCCTTCACCGGATCGGTGATCGGCGTCGAGGTCCATGCCCCGGCCGCCGTCGTGTAGAACAGCCCCTTCTGGTGTCCGAGCCAGACGCCGCCGTCGGTGGCGGCCGCGACCGGCATCACCGTCGGGACGGCGGCAGGACCGCCGCCGAGGCCGAGCTCGGCCATGATCGGCGACGGCGGCACCTCGTGGAACACCTCGACGCGCGCGTCGTAGTAGCTGACGCCGCCGTCGGTGACGATCCACAGCCAGCCGCGCGCCTTGTCGGTGGCGAGCCCGAGCACGCGATTGCCCGGCAAGCCGTGATCGGCGGAGAGCACGAGGACCTGATCGCCTTCCCAGCGCTCGAGCGCCTGGTCCTTCGCCGCGAACACGTAGTCCCCCGCGGTCGCGATGAAGCGGACTCCCGAGGTCTCGGTGAACGCGCGCATGCGCACCGTGCCCTTCTTGGGCGTCGTGGTCGTCGGCCCCACCGCGCCGGATGGCGGACACGCGGCGAGCATCGCGATGGCGATGCCGCAGGCGATGCAGGTCACCGGGCGGAGGGTGAATCCCACGCAGCTGGAACGTAGATCAACGACGCTCTTGGCGCCAGCCAGCCCCGGTCCGATAATCGGCCGCGATGGCGCCCGCATCACGCAAGGGTTCGCGCGGATCGCGCGGGAGCACGGGACCGCGCGGCACGCTCGGGACGCTGCTCCGGACGACGCTGGCGCAGGCCGGCGTGGTGCGCGAGG
>JAIOII010001020.1 GCA_019912685.1 Kofleriaceae bacterium | reverse complement strand
CGCAAGCCCTTCGTCGGCGTGCGCCGCAAGATCGCCGAGCGCATGCAGACCTCGAAGAACACCGCGGCGCACTTCACCTTCGTCGAGGAGTGCGACGTCGGCCGCCTCAAGGAGCTGCGCGCGCGCCTGACGCCGGCCGCGGCCGAGCAGGGCGTCAAGCTGAGCTTCTTGCCCTTCATCGTGAAGGCCGTCGTGGCCGCGCTGAAGAAGCACCCGATCTTGAACAGCGCGCTCGACGAGAGCACGAACGAGCTCGTCGTGCGCCGCTACTACCACATCGGGATCGCGGCCTCGACCGATCAGGGCCTGATGGTCCCCGTCGTCCGCGACGCCGACGAGCGCAGCATCCTCGACATCGCGCGCGAGATCGATCGCTTGGGCAATGCCGCGAAGGAAGGAAAGATTGCGCCCGCCGATCTGAGCGGATCGACCTTCACGATCACGAGCCTTGGCAAGCAAGGTGGCTTGTTCGCGACGCCGGTGCTGAACTTCCCGGAGGTCGGCATCCTCGGCGTCCACCAGATCAAGGAGCGCCCGGTCGTGCGCGACGGTCAGATCGTGATCGGCGAGATCATGCTGCTCAGCCTGAGCTTCGATCACCGCATCGTCGACGGCCACGTCGGCGCGGCCTTCGCGTACGACGTGATCGCGTACTTGGAAGAGCCCGAGCGCCTCTGGCTCGAGATGGCGTAGCTCTGAGCCCCCTCTCGAGCCGTTGCGGGCTGCGACCCCTCACCTGAGCACGCTCTCGCGGCGGTTCGTACTGAGTGCAAGTCGAATGGCGACCTGCCGCCGAGGGACGTCGCGGCCGAGAACGGGTGCTGCGACCACGCGCTCAGCGCTCGACGCAGGCCGTCCCGTCCCACGTGCAGCCCGGGGCGGCCGCGCAGTCGTCCGGCCAGAAGGAATTCGCGCACCCGCACTCGATGCTCACGCGCGATCCGTCCGGCACGCATTCGCTGGAGCACGCCATGTAACCGCAGCCGTCGGCGTTGGTACACTCGTCCACACCGTCGATGCGCGCGCAGTCGGCCGGCGCCGTCGGCTCGCTGCAGACGGCCGTCACCGGTGTGCCGTCGGTACCCTCGAGATCGACGATGTAACTGTCGCCGCGACAGTGCGCTTGATCGAACACGTCGCGGCACTCTCCGGCATGCCCGCTGCACTCGTGGAGGCACTCGAGGTTGTCCCAGCAGATGTCGGTGCCGCCGCATCGATCACAGATGCCGAAGCAGTCGTTCAGGGCACAGGTCCCCTCGGGGACGTCGTCACAGCTCGCATCACATTCACAAGTACCATGTTGGAGCACGGTACCGTGCTCGAGCATGTGGTCCATGGCCGCGACGCCGACCGGATCGAACTGATTGCCCTCGTGCGCCGACATGATCGAGGTCGGGCACGGGCGGAACCACGCGCACGAGCCGCCGCGGTACGCTCCGACGACGCCTCCCCCGCCGGGACACGCTTGCCCGCCGAAGTCGCAGGCCCACGGAGGAGACTCGTCGCGTGAGATGTTGGGGTAGTCGAGCCACCCGAGCAGCGAGCCGACGCCGCAGGCCACGTCGAAGAGGATCTCCGAGTCGTTCCAGACCTCGAAGTACTCGTCGCCGAGCCCGCCGAACGCGTGGCCGAGCTCGTGCGCGAGCACGTAGCCGCTGTCCGCACGCGCAAGTACGATTGCGTTCCCGGGAGCATCGTTCGCGGCGGCGCGGATGTCGCCCGGGTGGACGCCGATCAGGATGTCGTACCCCGGCAGCAGGCGCGTCCTGGACGGCAGGCTCTCGATCCAGCTCAGCGCCTCGCCGAAGTCGCTCGGCGAGCCGTCGAAGCAATCGCCGCGGAAGACCGAGTAGGTGAACGCGTCGCCGTGCTCGACGAACCAGTCCACCTCGCTCGTCATCTGCGTCACCATTCGCGTCACCTCGGCCTCGAGCTCGGCCGGGCTGCCCCACGGCCCGAGGGGGAAGAAGACCAAGCGGATCGCGCCCGAGCCGGCGATGTCGGTCACTTGCGCATCCCACTCCGAGCCGTCCTCGGGCCAGCACTCGTCGACGCGGCACGCCACGCCGGCGCAGAACTCGCCTTCGGGGCAACCGTCGTCGTTGAGGCAGAGCGACAGCGCCTCGCGCGCGCCGCCCACGTCACTGCCGACGTCTGCCTCGACGAGGGGCGCCCGGGCTGCGCTCGGTCCCCGTACGTCGAAGGTGCGCTCCACGACGCTTGCGGCGCGCTCGGGCCACTCCAACGTGAGCCTGACTCGCAGCTCGGTCGCGCCGGGATCGGCCGGGATCGCCACGTAGACCGTGCGGTCGCCTCTGGCGATCAGCTGCGAGCGGTTGCGGGAGGGGGAGAGCTCCTCGGCGACGACGAACGACCGCACGGGCCAGGCGCCGGACCAATCCTGGCCGACCAGCTCGGCGCGCAGGTTGCCGGTGCCTCGCGGTTGGGCGAACCCGTGCTCTCCCGGGTGTCCCGTGAGGATCGGCGTCACCTCGGTGATCGCTCCGTCCGTGACGCGAACCTCGAGCACGTACTCGACGGCCGCAGGCGGGCTCGCCGTGCATCCAGCAATAAGAACTGCGATCCAGAAATGTCGGAGTCGTCGTGCCGGCATCGCAAGCCTCCGCGGGGAAAGAACGGAGCGGGGAAGAGACCGAGGCTGCTGCAGGTCGTGTGCCTGGACCGGTGCCGGCGTGGGCCGCAGCCCGGGCCGTCGCCGCCGTCAAGTGCGCTTGGCGTTGGAGCGCGCGCGGCTCCACCTCACTGCGGCTCGAGCGCAAAGAGCTGGGCGTGCTACTGCCGGCGGCCGCTCACGCCCGAGGACTGAGCGGCGCTCGAGGCGCTCGCTCAGCCCCCGAGCAAGCGCTCGACGTCCTTCGCGATCTCCTCGGGGGTCGTCTTGGGCGCGTAGCGCGCGACGACGTTCCCCTCGCGGTCGATCAGGAACTTCGTGAAGTTCCACTTGATGCTCTCGGTGCCGAGCACGCCCTTCTTCGCCTTCTTGAGGTGCTGGAAGAGCGGGTGCGCGCCGCCGCCGTTGACATCGATCTTGGCGTGCATCGGAAACGACACGCCGTAATTACGCTGGCAGAACGTCCCGATCTCTTCGGCCGAGCCGGGCTCCTGCTTGCCGAACTGGTTGCAGGGGAAGCCGAGGACGGCGAGACCGCGCTCGGCGTAGCGCTCGTGCAGCTTCTCGAGCCCGGCGTACTGCGGGGTGTAGCCGCAGTGGCTGGCCGTGTTGACGACCAGCATCACCTTGCCCTCGTACTCGTGCAGGTCCTTGCGGTCGCCGGCGAGGGTTTCGACCTCGATGTCGTAGATGGAGCTCATGGCCGGGCAACCTTGCGGGTCGAGCCGCCCCCGGCGCAAGCCCCGACGTTGCGCCCAGGGCGCGTTCCGATATCCTCGCGCCCATGATCTGCGGCTCGTGCGGCTTCCGCATGGACGAGGTCTCGCAGCCGGCGATCATGCCGGTCGGTCCGTCGCCGTCGGCCTCGGCGCCCGTGGCGCGCCCGCAGCCGCGCGCGATGCTCACCCTCATCCGCCCCGACGGTAGCGAGGGCGGCACGCACGAGCTGCGTCAGGGCGAGAACAAGATCGGCCGCAACTTCGCCCCCATCTTCGAGACCGACGGGTACCTGTCGCCCGTCCACGCCGAGATCATGGTGAACGGCCCGAACGCGACCGTCCGCGACCTCGACAGCCTGAACGGCGTGTTCGTCAAGATGACCGAGCCCGAGGAGCTCCGTCCGAGCCAGATCCTGCGCCTCGGCCAGGAGCTCCTGCGCTTCGATCTCATCCAGGCGCCGGAGGCGATCGCCGACGGCACCGAGGTGATGGGCAGCCCCAACCCCGGCTACTGGGGCAAGCTGACCGTGATCATCGGCCGCGACGTCGACGGCGCGTGCTTCCCGCTGCTCGGCGAGGAGATCACGCTCGGCCGCGAGCGCGGCGAGATCAACTTCCCCGACGACGGTTACGTCTCGGGCCTGCACGCGCGCGTCGCCGCGCGCGACGGCCGCGTGTTCCTCGAGGACCTCGGCAGCTCCAACGGCACGTTCATCAAGGTCCAGGGCGAGCACGCCCTCGTGAACGAGTCGTTCGTCCTGATGGGCCAGCAGCTCTTCAGGATCAACCTGACCGCGTAGCGGACGGCCCGGCTACTTCTTGGGCTTGGTGGAGAGGTCCTGGACGTCCACCGCCTTCTTGTCGACGTAGGTGAAGCCCTTCGCGATGATGGGCAGCTCGCCGCCCGGCTCGAACACGACGAGCACGTCGACCGACTCGCCGGGCGTGCCGCCCGGGGCTTGCACGATGAGCTCGGAGTTGTCGTTGTTGCCGCTGAAGCGGACGACGTTGCCCTGGTTGTTGCCGAAGAACACCTTGGCGGTGCGCGCCTGCTTCTGGAAGTTCTGGCCGCGGATGACCACGTACTGGCCGCCCATGGCGTCGCCGATGTTGGGCGACAGACCGTACACCTTGAGCTTGCCGTCGTTACCGCCGCACGCACCCACCGCCAGCAGGAGGGCGAGGATCAGGGAGGCCTTCATGCGAAAAACGTATCACTTTCCGCGCAGGGCTGCTCAGATCCCCGTCGTCGTCACAGCATGTCCTTGCGCTGGAGGGCCCGACGCATCTTGGTCAGGGCCTGCTCCTGGAGCTGACGGATGCGCTCGCGCGAGAGGTTGTACTTCTCGCCGATCTCCTTGAGCGTGAGCTCCTGCTCGGTCTCGAGGCCGAAGCGCTGGCGCAGGATGTCGGCCTCGATCGGACGCAGCTCGCGGAGCAGGCTCTTCACCTCGTCGGTGAGGGCGACGAGCTCGAGGTCCGCCGTCGGCGAGAGCTCCTCGCGGTCGGGATCCTCGAGGACCTCGGCGAGGTTCCGACCGTCCTCGTCGCCGACCGGGCGGTCGATCGAGATCGACTGCTCGAGCACCCAGCGGCGCATGTTCTCGACCTTCTCGGCCGGCATCTTCGTCGCCTCGGCGAGCTCCTCGACCGTCGGCGGCCGCTGCAGCTTGGAGGTCAGCTCGCGCCGCGCCTTGGTGAGGCGGTGGTGCGCGTCGATCATGTGCACCGGCAGGCGGATCTCGCGGCCCTTGTCGGCGAGCGCGCGGCTGATCGCGTGGCGGATCCACCAGCTCGCGTAGGTCGAGAAGCGGAAGCCGCGGCGATAGTCGTAGCGCTCGACCGCCTTCATGAGGCCGATGTTGCCCTCCTGGATGAGATCGGCGAGCGACATGCGACCGTGGTTGAAGCGGCGGGCGATGCTGATGACGAGCCGCAGGTTCGCCTTCACGAAGTCGTTGCGCGCGTCGTGCGCGGCGCGCGCGGCGGCCTCGACGCGGCGGATCCACTCGGCGTAGGCCTTGGACGCGCGCACGGTGCGCGGCAGCGGCTTGTAACCGCGCTCGATGCGATCGACGGCGCCGAGCGCGGCGTCGACGAACAGGCGATCGGAGTCGAGCTCGCGCAGGCGCGCCGCGGCCTTGCTCGCGGTCTTCGCCAGCCTGGGGCCCGCGGCCGCGGACTCCGACGACGCGAGCTTGCGCAGCGCCTTCACCTCGGCGACGCCGGGCGTCTCGGCCTCGACGGCCTCGAGCACGACGAGCAAGGCCGGCGGGAACGCGAGCAGCTGCTCCCAGAGCATGATCTCGAGCGCCTCGATCTCGCGCGCCGAGGTGAACTCCTCCTCGGGACGGAGGACATGCAGAGTCTGCATGTCGCGGAAGTACATACCCAGGTAGCCCGACCCGTCGGTCTTGCCCGACTTGTCCTTCGCGCGCTGCGGCGCGGCGCTCTCCGTCGGTTCGTTCTCGTTTGCCGTCTCGGTCTTGTGCGCAGACTTCTTGCGAACCAGCGCCCGCAGCCGCGTCGCGCGGCGCGGCGCGACGGCGCGCCGCGAGGCTTCCGTGGGGCGGGATAGAGTGAGAGCGCTCGTCTTCAAGGCATTCCTCCCGGCCGGTTGGCGCCGTGTGGCATCGGCCGCTCACATACAGACGTCGGGCGAACCGAAATGTTTTGCTTGTGCACAAGCCCCGACGGCTTTGCTCTATTCCAGAAACCGCGGGGGCTGCCTGGTTGCGCATGCGCGCATCGCGCCATACGCGCAAGACGCCGGAATCTCGCGCTCGGATGACCCTGCCTACATCCGCGTCACGCCATCAGCGCCGGCCGGTGTGACCGGCTGGCAACAGTAAGGCGCGCGTCAGGACTTCTCGGCAGGCCGGCGCTCGGCGACGACGATGATCTCGCGAGACTTGTTGCCGAGGAATCGTCCACGGGCGGCCATGCCGCCCGAGACTTCCAGCACACGCAGCCCCGCGGCGTGCAGCAGCTTGCCGACCTCGTGCAGGGAGTACACCCGCACCGAGATCTCCTGCTCCACCTGGCGGCCGTCGTCGAAGACGACCGAGCGCTTGGACTGCACGCGCGACGAGAAGTAGTTGAACTCGACCTCCTCGAGGACGACGCAGCCGTCGCCTTCCCACCACACGCGCGCCGGCAGGTCGCCGATCACGTAGTCGCGGTTGAGCATCTCGAGGATCAGCTTGGCGCCGGGCTTGAGCGCCTTGCAGATGAGCGACGCGACCTTCTTGTTGGTCTCGTCGTCGAAGTAGCCGAAGGTCGAGAACAGACAGTAGGCGCCGTCGAACTGCGCCTCGAAGTCCATCTCCCGCATGTCGGCGTGGACGAAGTTGATGTCGAGGCCGCGGCGCTGCGCCTCGTCGGCGCCACGCAGCAGCAGCGGAAGTGAGAGGTCGACTCCGACGACGTGGTAGCCGCGCGCCGCGAGCTCCATCGCGTGTCGGCCGTAGCCGCAGCCGACGTCGAGCACCGAGGCGCCGGGCTGGATCCCGAGCGCCTCGATCGCCATGAGCGCCTCGGCCTGCGTGGCCTGCGGGGTGAGGAACGGCAGCGTGCGCAGGTAGTCCTCGTCGAAGACCTCCTCGAACCACGGCTTGCCGCGCCGCTTCTTGCGCGCGTCGGCCTCGCCGGGCGGAACCGCGACGGCCGAGGCGGCGGCGTGCTTGGCGGCGATCGACTTCTTCGGCGCGGGCGCGGTCTTGGGCGGCGCCGAAGA
>JAIOII010000105.1 GCA_019912685.1 Kofleriaceae bacterium | reverse complement strand
GCCGATGGGCGGCCCGCCGCAGCCGATGGGCGGCCCACCGCCAGGCTACAACCCGCAGCCGATGGGCGGCCCGCCGCCAGGCTACAACCCGCAGCCGATGGGCGGCCCGCCGCCAGGCTACAACCCGCAGCCGATGGGCGGCCCGCCGCCTGGCTACAACCCGCAGCCGATGGGCGGCTACAACCCGCAGCCGATGGGTGGGATGCCGGGTCACGGCGCGCCGATGAACCCGCCGTACCTCGCGTCGCGCACCGCCGCGCGCGTCGGCGCCCCCGTCGAGCCGTACAAGGACGGCATCAAGCTCGTCCTCATCATGTTCGGCGTCGCGCTGCTCATCGCGGGCGCGATGCCGTTCACGATCGAGCCGGCGGTGACCTTCCGCTGGGACGCGCTCTCCGCCGAGGGCGTGCCCGCGCTCGAGAAGTTCAACCTCATCTACGTCAGCGCCGCCGCGATCCTCGCGCTCGTCTTCGGCCTCGTGCCGCTCGCGACCGTGCCGCGCGGCGCGCTGACCGCCGTCCTCGGCCTCGTGCCGCTCGTGCTCGGCCTCGTCACGTACCTGAAGGACGCGAAGGAGGTGCAGTGGCAGGTCATCGTGATCTTCGTCAGCGCGTTGACGATCGTGCCGGGGCTGCTGCTACGACAGGAGTATCGATCGCAGATGCTCCCACGCATCATCGCCACGATCGGCGCGGTCTGCGTGCTCGTGACGCTGCTCGTCCCCGAGGGTGGCGGTGATCCGCCGCTCGTCGGCATGTTCGAGGCGATCGGCGACGCCCCCGGCAAGGCGAAGGTGACGGCGATCCTCGGCCTCGTGCCGTTCGGCCTCGCGATCGCCACGCTCCTCGTCTGGATCCCGCCGCCCTCGTCGGCGGGCGCCAAGGTCGTCGCGTGGCTGTGGATCCTGAACGCGGTCTACACCGGGTACGTCGCGCTGCTCGTGAAGGGCGGCATCGGCGACGTCATCAAGGCGACGCCGAACGCCGCGCTCATGCTGCCCTGGGTGATGGCGGCGTGGGCGGCCTTCATCGGCTACGGCCTCGCCACGATCCTCGGCAAGAACCTGGAACACTCGTAGCGTCCCGCGCGATCGGCCCGCGCTATGCTTCGCGCGTGGCCGGCACCGACGAGATCATCGGCACGACAGCGCTCGGTCGCCCGATCGAGGCGATCCGCTTCCGCCCGCCGAGCTACGCGAAGCCGCGTCCGCCGGCGATCATCTTCGGCGCGCTGCACGGCGACGAGCCGTCGAGCGCGCTGCAGGCGCAGCGCCTGATCGAGGAGCTGCTCGACCGGCCGCCGGGGCGTGAGACGTGGATCATCCCGGCGGCCAACCTCGACGGCCTGCTCGCCGGCACCAAGAACAACGCGAACGACGTCGACCTGAACCGCAACTTCGCGTCGTCGAACTGGACCGCCGAGCACAAGGGCGGCTACTTCCCCGGCGCGACCCCGGAGAGCGAGCCCGAGTCCCGGGCGCTCGCCGCGCTCATCGACAAGATCGGCGCCGAGCGCCTCGTCGCCCTGCACGCCACCTTCAAGGTCATGAACTGGGACGGCCGCGGCCGCGAGCTGGCCGAGGAGATGGCCCGCCTGGCCGGCTATCCCGCTTCGGGCGATATCGGCTACCCGACCCCGGGGTCGTTCGGGACCAAGTACGGGGTCGACCGGGGCCTGGAGGTGGTCACGGTCGAGGTCCCGTACCTGGAGGCGGACGAGCGGGCCTGGACCGAGACCCGTTCAGCGCTGCGCTGGGCCGTGGACTTACCAACCTGACATCACTGGCCAGATTGTGTCAGCCGTAACAGGGGCTTGCGCTTGTTGTGCCGTTTTGTCACACTGCCGCCCGTGCTGACCTCGTCGTCCGCCATCGATTGGGACCGGGTGGTGGACCTGGAACTGCTGCGACATCTCTCGGCCGTCGCACGTCGCAGGGGGCTCACCCTCGGATGGCTCGACGCGGCCGGTGACAGCTCGCTACCCCACGCCAACCTGGACGAGTCCGGGACCTGCCCCTGGGCGCATGGCTCGACCGAGTGCGACGCGCGCCTCCTTTCCGTCCTCGCCGAACCGGGCGAGTGGCACATCGTCGAGGTGCACCCGTCGGTGCGCGAGCTCGTGGCGCCGGTGCGCGTCGGCGGCGCGGTCGCGGGCGCGTTGCTCGCCGGCGCCTTCGCGGCCGACGACACGAGCGACCTGCCGACGCTCGGCGAGGGCGAGATCGCGATCATCGGCGACCTGCTCGCGCGCGGGTCGTGAGCGCGATGCCGGCGACGGAGCGCCAGGGCTACGACGCGATCATCGGGTGCTCGGCGCCGATGCAGGCGCTCTACGCGACGCTCGATCGCGTCGCGCGCTCGGACGCGACGGTGCTCGTCCAGGGCGAGAACGGCACCGGCAAGGAGCTGGTCGCGCGCGCGATCCACAACGGCTCGAACCGCGCCGACAAGCCGTTCGTCGTCACCAACTGCTCCGCGTTCAACGACAACCTCCTCGACTCCGAGCTGTTCGGTCACAAGCGCGGCGCGTTCACCGGCGCCGTCGCCGACAAGCCCGGGCTGTTCGAGATCGCCGACAACGGGACCTTCTTCCTCGACGAGATCGGCGACATGTCGCCGGCCTTGCAGGTGAAGGTGCTGCGCGTGCTCCAGGAGGGCACGTTCAACCGCGTCGGCGACACCGAGACGCGCAAGGTCGACGTGCGCATCATCGCGGCGACCAACCGCGACCTGCGCGCGATGGTGGCGCAGGGGCTCTACCGCGAGGACCTCTACTACCGCATCCACGTCATCAACCTGGTGCTGCCGCCCTTGCGCGAGCGCTCGTCGGACGTGGCCGTGCTCGTCGAGCACTTCCTCGAGCGCCAGCGCCGCGGCTCGGGCCTGAAGAAGGAGCTGTCGGCGAGCTGCATCGCGCGCATGACCGCGTACCCGTGGCCCGGCAACGTGCGCGAGCTCGAGAACGAGATCGAGCGCCTGGTCGTGCTGTCGGGCGACGATCCGGTGATCGGCGAGGAGCTCCTGTCGCCGCGCATCCGCACGCACGCGTCGGGCATCGTGGTGCCGGCCGCCGAGGACGATCTGCGATCGCTGCCGGCGGCGCTCGAGAGCCTGGAGCGGCGCATGATCGTCGACGCGCTCCGGCGGCACCAGGGCAACAAGACGCGCGCGTCGGCCGACCTGAAGGTGTCGCGCCGCAACCTGATCCGCCTCGTGCAGAAGTACGGGCTCGATGACGCCCGCTCCTGACGCCGGCGTCGCGCTCGACCTGCCGCCGCTGGCGCTCCTCGATCTCGGCATCTGCAGCTACCGCGAGGCGTGGGAGCGGCAGCTCGCGCTGGTCGAGGCGCGCAAGGTCGGCGGCGACGGCGACGCCGTCGACACGCTGGTGCTGGTCGAGCACCCGCACGTGATCACGGTGGGGCGGACGCAGAAGGCGCTGGCGAACGTCGTCGCGCCCGGCGGCGTCGAGGTCGTCGCGGTCGAGCGCGGCGGCGACGTCACCTACCACGGGCCCGGCCAGCTGGTCGCGTACCCGATCGTGCTCCTCCGCGAGGGCGAGCGCGACCTCCACCGCTTCCTGCGCAACCTCGAGGAGGCGGCGATCGCGACGTGCGCGGCCTTCGGCCTCGACGCGGGGCGCGAGCCGGGCAAGACCGGCGTGTGGCTCGACGGCTCCTCCGGTGCCAGGAAGAAGATCTGCTCGATCGGCGTCGCCTGCCGGCGCTGGGTGACCTTCCACGGCCTCGCCCTCAACGTCACGACCGACCTGTCCTACTTCTTCCGCATCAACCCGTGCGGCTTCGAGTCGTCGGTGATGACCTCGATGGCCGAGGAGCTCGGCGCCGGCGTCGCCATGGCCGACGTGAAGCAGCGCCTCGCCCGCTCGCTCGCGGCGACGCTCGGCCGCCGCCTCCTGTAGCAGGGCCCGACACTGTCGTTTTTCCCGACCGGGGGACGGTGGAAACTTTGACAACATTTCGGGCCCGGGACCTCGTGGTCCCGGTGCGCCGAGGCCGCGATGCTCGACCACGCAGGGGTGCTGGCACCGCGAGGTCCCGGCGTCGCGGCGGCACGTCGGTTGCTGGTCGGGCTGGCATGATGATCGACATGCGAACGTGCGCGGTCCTCTTCGGCGTCGCGCTCGGGCTCGGCGCCGCGTGCGGCGGCGGCGACGACGGCGCGGCCACCGACGCTCCGCCCGACGACGGCGACACGGCGTGCGT
>JAIOII010001019.1 GCA_019912685.1 Kofleriaceae bacterium | reverse complement strand
CCACCGCCTGCCGCGCGCCGGCAAGCTGATGGCGGCGGCGCTACGCCAGGAGCTCTTCCGCGCGCTGCTCCGCGGCTGCGTGCCGGTGGTGAGCGGCCTCGAGGCCGCCGACCCCGCCGACGCCGAGGGCCAGGACGTGATCAAGCAGACCCTGCGCTCGCACCCGGGCCCGGTCTGCATCCGCGCCGCCCCCGAGGCGAGCCTCCCGCTCGATCCCGGCTTCGTAACGGCGATGCTGCCGTCGCTCAACGAGTCGGAGCGTGCCGCGTTCTGGCACGAGGCGCTCGAGCGCGCCGCCCTGCCCGTCGCCGACGTCGACGCGCTCGCCGCGCGCTACCGCGTCGGCCCCGGCGTGATCGAGCAGGTGATCGCGCAGGTCGTGTCGCGCCGCAACCACGAGGGCGTGTCGCCCGACGACGACGCCGGCTCGCAGCTCGAGGAGGTCTCGGCCCAGCACATCGCGACGCGGCTCTCGCACATCGCGACCCACGTGCGCCGCCTCGCGCGCTGGGAGCAGGTCGCGCTGCCCGAGGACGTCATCGACTCGATCCGCGAGTTCGTCGCGCGGATCAGCCACCGCAAGACGGTCTACGAGAAGTGGGGCTTCGACGCGAAGATGACGACGTCGCGCGGCCTCACCGCCCTCTTCTACGGCCCGCCCGGCACCGGCAAGTCGATGGTCGCCGGCCTCATCGCGCGCGAGCTCGGCCTCGACCTCTACCGCATCGACCTCGCGCGCATCGTCAGCAAGTGGATCGGCGAGACCGAGAAGAACCTCGCCGAGGTGTTCGACGCCGCCGAGGATGGCCAGGTCGTCATCCTGTTCGACGAGGCCGACTCGCTCTTCGCCAAGCGCACCGAGGTGAAGTCGTCGGTCGATCGCTACGCCAACCTCGAGGTCAACTACCTGCTGCAGCGCCTCGACACGTTCGAGGGCGTCGGCATCCTGACCACCAACCTCGAGGGCTCGATCGATCAGGCCTTCAAGCGCCGCATGTCGCTCCGCCTCCACTTCCCGTTCCCCGACGAGGACATGCGCGTGCGCCTCTGGGCCGCGCACATCCCGGCCGAGGCGCCGGTCGCCGGCGACTTCGACTTCCTCGATCTCGCGCGCCGGTTCCCGCTCTCCGGCGGCTACATCCGCAACTCGACGCTGCGCGCCGCGTTCCTCGCCGCGCAGGAGAACCGGCCGCTCGGGCAGGAGCACCTCTTGCGCGCGATCGCGCTCGAGTACCGCGAGCTCGGCAAGCTGTCGACCTCCGGCCGCATGGAGTAGCGATGTGCCGGCCGCCGCGTGGCACGTGTGGACCAACGAGATCCTGCCGCTCTCGCTCGACCGCGTGCTCACCGAGTAGCGCCGGCGCCCGTGTTACGGTTCCGGCATGAGCCCGCCGGACGACGAGGCGTTCGTCACCGTCCCCGAGCGCAGCAAGGCGCCGCGCGGCGTGGTGCGCGGGTTCACGCTCACCGTCGTCGACGGCGCCGAGCCGGGCAAGCGGTTCGAGTCCGACGGCGCGGTCTGCGCGATCGGCTCGCACGCGATGTGCCGGCTCGTGATCCGCGATCCGATGGTGTCGCGCTTCCACTGCGAGATCCGCGCCGACCGCAAGGGCGCGCGGCTGCGCGACACCGACAGCCTGAACGGCACGCAGGTCGACGGCGTGCGCGTCGTCGAGGCGTACCTCGAGCACGGCAGCCGGATCCGCGTCGGCGGCACCACGATCCGCTTCGAGCTCGACGGGCGCTCCGATCAGCTCGCGCTCTCGGACGCGCCGCGCTTCGGATCGCTGGTCGGCGAATCGACCGCGATGCGGCACGTGTTCGCCGTGCTCGAGCGCGCCGCGCCGGTGACCGCCACGGTGCTGCTCGAGGGCGAGACCGGCACCGGCAAGACCGCGGCCGCGCGCTCGCTCCACCTCGCGGGGCCGCGCCGCGAGCGGCCGTTCGTCATCGTCGACTGCGCCGCGATCCCGGCCAACCTGCTCGAGAGCGAGCTCTTCGGTCACGAGAAGGGCGCGTTCACCGGCGCCGACCAGCGCCGCATCGGCGCCTTCGAGGAGGCCGACGGCGGCACCCTGTTCCTCGACGAGATCGGCGAGCTGCCGCCCGAGCTGCAGCCGAAGCTCCTCAGCGTGCTCGAGAACCGCACGGTCCGCCGCGTCGGCGGCAGCGCCACCGTGCCGGTCGACGTGCGCATCGTCGCCGCGACCCACCGCGACCTGCGCGGCGAGATCAACAGCGGGCGCTTCCGGCCCGATCTCTACTACCGCCTCGCGGTGGTGCGGATCGAGATCCCGCCGCTGCGCGCGCGCCCCGACGATCTCGAGCCGATCGCGCGCCAGCTCCTCGCCGGGATGGGCGCGTCACCGGCGCAGGTCGCGCGGCTCCTCGACGGCGCGGCGCTCGAGCAGCTGCGCGCCGCCACCTGGCCCGGCAACCTGCGCGAGCTGCGCAACTACCTCGAGCGCTGCCTGGTGTTCGACGAGCCGCTGCCGATCGCCGAGGAGGCCGCCGCGCCCGCGGTGT
>JAIOII010001018.1 GCA_019912685.1 Kofleriaceae bacterium | reverse complement strand
CCGTGCGGCGGCGCCGTCTCGTCGCGGAGGACCCCGAGCCCGAGCGCCGATCCGGCGGCGTCCTCGTCGACCAGCTCGCGCAGCAGGGCGTCCATCGACGGATGGCGCGCCTCGGGGTCCGGATCCATGCCGCGCGCGATCGCGCGCCGGATCCGGACCGGCACGTCGCGCGCACCGGTCAAGGCCTCGTCCAGGGACGTGCAGAAGCTGAACTGATCGGCGCGCGCGTCGGCGTCGCGGCCTTCGCGCTGCTCGGGCGCCATGTAGCGTGGGGTCCCGAGCACCGCGCCGACCTGCGTGATCCGGTCGCCCGCCGCCTCACCCGACGGTGTGGCGGGGACGGGCTCCGCCGGCGCCTGCGCGAAGCGCGCGAGGCCGAAGTCCGCGACGCGGACGCGGTCGTCGCCGACGAGGATGTTGTCCGGCTTGATGTCGCGATGGACGATGCCTGCGGCATGCGCCGCCGCGATACCGAGCCCGGCCTCGCGGAACACGCGGACGATCTCGCGCCACCGGCGCGGCGTCGCCGCGAGCCACTGCCGGAGCGTCGTCCCCGCGACGAGCTCCATCGCGATGAACGGGCCGGTGGCGTGCACGCCGACCTCGTAGACGGCGACGACGTTCGGGTGGGAGAGCCCGGCGGCGGTGCGCGCCTCGCGCACGAGGCGTGCGGCCATCGCCGGATCGCGCGTCTGACCCGAGCGCAGGACCTTGAGCGCGACCCGCCGGCCGAGCGACCGATCGTCGGCCTCGTAGACGACCCCCATGCCACCGGCGTCGATCACCCGCCGCACGGTGTAGCGCCCGACCTCCTCGCCGGACACGAGGGCCGCGGTCGCGTCAGGGACCCTCGGCGCTTCGCCACCTCCAGCCGCGTGGACGCTGATGGTCGGCGCGTCGGGATCGACGACTCCCATTCTCGCAATAGTAGACCAACGGAGGTGGTCCTTGCCGAGCCTGGACCACGAACGGACGCAACCCTTGCATGGCCGCGTGCGCGGGCGCAGGGGGTGCGCGGCAGGCGCACCGTCGACGCGCGAGACGGGGGGCGGGGCGAGGCACGAGGCTTGCGACGCTCGCGGTCGTGCTCCTCGAACGTCATACGCGGTGGCTGGATGCGGTCGAGCCCGACGAGGGCGAGCAGGCGACGCTCCACGAGCGCGGCGTGCCGGCGGCGTTCGTGCGGCACGCGCTCGACGTCGCCGAGCAGCCGCGCATCCAGCACGACGGGGCGGGCGCGTCGCTCGTCGTGTTCCGCGTGCCGGAGGCGGACGGGCCGGGCGGCAAGGCGATCGCGCTGGCGATCGTCGTGCGCGGCGAGCAGATCGTGACGATCGCGAGTCAGCGCCTCGCGCTCCTCGACCGCGTCGCGCCGACCGACGCGGGCATGGTCCCTGCCGTCTGGCTGCCGGAGCTCGTGCACGCGGTCGTGGCGGCGTTCGATGCGAGGCTCGACACGGTCGACCGCGAGGTCGAGCGGCTCGAGCAGACGCTGCGGACGTCGCAGCGGAACGCGGAGGTGCTCGCGCTCCTCGAGTGTCAGAAGGCGCTCGTGCACCTCGAGCGCGCGCTCGCCGCCGACGTCGGGCTGGTCGAGCGCCTGCGCGACGACGCGACGCTGGCGTTCGATCCCGCGGCGCGGCGCCGCCTCGACGCGGCGCTCGTCGAGCTCCGCCAGACGCTGCAGATGACGACGATCTCGGCCGAGATCCTCGCGAGCATGATGGACGCCTTCGCGTCGATCATCAGCAACAACCTGAACCACGCCATGAAGCTCATGGCCGCGGTCATGATCATGCTCTCGATCCCGACGATGGTCGCCGGGCTCTGGGGCATGAACGTCCCGCTGCCCGGCGGTGGCCAGCCGTGGGCGTTCGCCGCGATCGTCGCCGTCCTCGGCCTCGCGTCGCTTGCCGTCGGGCTCCTGTTCCGGCGCCGCCGCTGGCTGTGATCCGCGCCGCCCGGAGACCGCGCACGCGTTGCGCGGGATCCTTGCCGCCGGATCATGTCGCGCACGCCCTGCGCGCTTCGCCGGCGCGTCGTGCGTGCGCGCGTGGTGTACGCCCTGCATGACACGGGCAGGTGCACGGCTCCGCCCTCGTCGCGCTCGTCCTGCTCGGCCTCGCGGCCTGCAGCGAGGGCATCGATCCCGCCGGGCTCGCGGACCCCGCGAGCTGCGAGGGCTGTCACCCCGACCAGGTGCGCGAGTGGGCCGGCAGCATGCACGCCTACGCCGCCGACGATCCGGTGTTCCTGGCGATGAACCGCCTCGGGCAGCGCGAGACCGGCGGCGCGCTCGGTGACTTCTGCGTCCGCTGCCACGCGCCGTTCGCCGACGGGCGGGACGTCGAGTCGCTGCCCCGCGCCGAGCGCGGCGTCACGTGCGCCGCGTGCCACCAGATCGAGGAGGTCGTCGCGCTCCACAACGGCGGGCTGCGCTGGTCGCGCGACCGCACGATGCGCGGCGGCCTCGCCGATCGCGTCGAGACCTCCGCCCACGACTCGGCCTACTCGCCGCTCGTCGCCGCGGCGGCGCTCGAGTCGTCGGCGGCGTGCGGCGCGTGTCACGACGTCGTGTCGCCCGCGGGGGTCGCCGTCGAGCACACCTACGCCGAGTGGAGCGAGAGCATCTTCGCCCGGCACGACGTCGGGCTCTCGTGCGCGACCTGCCACATGC
>JAIOII010001017.1 GCA_019912685.1 Kofleriaceae bacterium | reverse complement strand
ACCTCCCGTCCTCCCACCCCTGGTTTCTTCTTCTTCGGCATCGTGTCTCCGCTTCTGCTGACCTCCGTCAGCGGTTGGCGAGAGCACGGTGCTAGGTGATTACGACGTCCTCAGGCACTCACGTTGCTGGCGCGCAGGACACCGTAGCGACCCGTGCCCGAGCTGACCGGCTCCAGCTCGCGCGCAGGAGCCTCGACGAGGCGTTGGTTGTACGAGAAGTCCCAGCCGGGTCCTAGCGGCCCGTCATACGTGACCCGGCTGCGGTAGACGCGCCGGTGAGAGAACGGCACCCCGAAGGACGGAAGTGCGAGGTCGACATGCTCGACGATCAGCTCGCCCGTCAGAGGATCCACGGGATCGAGCTTGGTCGGTTCGGCGCCGGCCGATCGCGGCTCGCCCGACGCAGCGACGTCGCGGGGCCCTCCTTGATCGCGTGGCACCGGCACACCCGAGGAGGCAGGGGGCCGACAGATCCCGAGAACATCGTCATGCTCCGCCCGCCCCTCGCGAGCGCGATCACGGAAGATCTGCGCACGCAGCAAGCCCGCGGCGCGATCGCGCGCCGCCGTCTCCTCGCTCACGCTGCGAGCGGGATGCGGATCCGGAACCCGGGGGAAACCGCTCCGCTCCATGTCGAGCCAGATCTGCGCGGCCAGTTGCGCTTCTTCGCTCTGCCAGAACTCCGGCCGGATCGGGTGATCGCGGTCGCCGGCCTCCCAGTTCGAGACCGAGGAGTCCTCCCTGTCGTCCGTGCACACCCAGCAACTCGCATTCAGGAAGTCGCAGGTCGGCGTCAACGTGCACGTTCGTGCGGCGGCGGGGCGCGGCATGGCCGCGGCGATGAGGAGGAGGACACCTGCGAGCATGGCAAGCGTCCACGAGATACGGACGGATCTCGGCATCATGGTGACGGGTCCTATCGGGGGTGGCGCGCCGCGGTTGCGTCCGATCTCGAAAAAAAGATCAGAACCAGCCGGCGACCATCGCCTGCACGCCGAACGCCTTGTTCTTGCTGGCGTCTTCGCTGTCGCCGTTGCGCTCGACGGACGCGTGAAGCGTGGTCGCAGCCATCGGGCCCCAGCCGATCAGGAAGTGACCGGCGACCTCGAGGACCACGGGCGCGAAGATCGAGACGCCGACGACCGTGGCGGTCGGCTGCCTCGTGTCGCCCGTCCGGTCACGCGACTGCCTGCCGGCGCCGAGCAGCACCTGCGGCCAGAGGTGGAGCTGTGGGCGCAGCGGCACCTGATAGCTCGCGATGACCTGGGCCACGAGCAACATGCTCGTCACATCGCCCTCCCATTCGCGCGCGACCTGGAAGCCGCCCCCTACCGCGATGTGATCGGCGACGAAGTACTGGCCGGCGACCGCGAGCCCGAGCTGGGTCGATGAGGTGGAGTCTCCGTCGGGCTGCGTGGTCGTGCTGCGCTTGAGGTCCAGGCGAGGATGTCCCTGGATCGTCAGGCTCCCTCGCGAGCCGAAGTCGGCTCGAGCGGTCGCGGCCGGGACGAGCAGGGACGAAATGATGGCGGAAAGAAGGAGGCGCTTCGCTTTCATGTCGACGCGTATCGACAGGTGCGCGTCGAGGTTTCCGGGAGGCGTGCAGATTTCTGCGACGCCTCAGGGCGTCCACACCCGCAGGCCCGGGCCGCAGTAGCCGCTCGCGATGTCGAGCAGGTCGAGGATCCGATCCTCGGTGGGCTCGTCGGCGCCGACCCGCATCCGCTCGAGCGCCGCGTACGCGGCGGACGCGCTCAGCCCCCGGTCGCGGAACTGGCGGAGGACCGGCAGGTACTCGGTCAGGGCCGCGCCGCGGCCGAGGAGCTCACCGATCGTCGCGACGAGCTCGTCGGCAAGCTCCATCCCGTGCCATCTAACCAGATCCGGCACGCGTCAGTCCGCGGATGAGGGGCAGAAGTAGAGGCACTGCGCGCCGCAGAAGCCGTTGTTGCAGACCTCGGAGCACGCATCGTCGGCGACGTCCGCGGTGCAGCGCTCGAGCGCGTCGCGCTGGTTCTCCCAGCACGACTCGGCCTGGAGGTCGTCGGCGCACTCGGCGTTCTCGTCGTTGACGCAGTCCTGGATCTCGGCGTCGGTCCAGCCGAGGCAGCGACCGAAGGCGCGGCACACCTCGAGGTTGTAGGTGCCGCAGGCCCAGAGGACCTCGTCGCGCGTCGGCGGCGGGCGCTCGTCGGCGCACGCGCTCACGGCCAGACACGAGAGAAGGAGGAGCGCGGCGGAGCGCGCACGAAGGTATCGGCTCTTCATGATGGCGGCGCTATCGGCGGTGCCCGGCGGCGGTTGCGTCCGAAAACGCAGAGGGCGGCGCGCCGGAAATCTGAGGCGGGCGGCGTGCAACCACGCGAACCGACACGGGCGGTCCGCGGCACGCACATTGAAAGCGCTGAACGCCATGCGAACCCTACCCCTCGCCTCCCTCCTGGCTCCCGCGCTGTTCGCCGGCGCGTGCTCGAGCACGCCGTCCGACCCCTACCTCGTCGCGTCCGACCTGCCGCGCGACACGAGCCCGTCGGTGCCGGCCGCCGACCTCGCGACCCTCGTCGCCGACAACACGGCGTTCGCCATCGACCTCTATCACCAGGTGCGCGGCGAGCCCGGCAACCTGTTCATGTCGCCGCACTCGATCTCGACCGCCCTCGCCATGACGTACGCGGGCGCCGCCGGCTCGACCGCCGACGAGATGGCCGCGACCCTGCGGTTCACGCTCCCCGAGGAGCGGCTGCACGCGGCGCTCAACGCGCTCGACCTCGCGCTCGCCTCGCGCGCCGAGGCCGCGAGCGGCGACACGATCCCGTTCCGGCTGCGCACCGCCAACTCGATCTGGGGCCAGGAGGGCGCGACCTTCCTCGACCCGTTCCTCGACACCCTCGCCGTCAACTACGGCGCCGGCCTGCGTGTCCTCGACTTCGCCGCCGACCCCGAGGCCGCGCGCGGCACCATCAACGGCTGGGTCGAGGACCAGACCAACGACAAGATCCGGGAGCTGCTCCCCGAGGACTCGATCAAGCGCGACACCCGGCTCGTGCTCACCAACGCCATCTACTTCTCGGCCGCGTGGGCCGAGCCCTTCGACGCGAGCGACACCCGCGACGAGACCTTCCAGACCGCGGGCGGCGCGATCCAGACGCCGACGCTTCACGGCAGCCCCGAGGCCGGCTACGCCGCCGGCGACGGCTGGCGCGCGGTCGAGCTGCCGTACGACGGCGGCCAGCTCGGAATGACGATCATCGTCCCCGAGGACCTGGCCGCCTTCGAGGCGAGCCTCGACGCCGCCGCGCTCGCCGCCATCACGTCGGCGCTCACGCCGCACGTGGTCACGCTCGCCTTGCCGAAGTTCGAGTTCGACGCGCCGCTGTCGCTCGCCGCGACGCTCCAGGAGCTCGGGATGCCGACCGCGTTCACCGAGGCCGCCGACTTCTCGCGCATCGATGGCACGCGCTCGCTCGCGATCAGCGACGTGCTGCACAAGGGCTTCGTCTCGATCGACGAGCAGGGCACCGAGGCCGCCGCCGCGACCGGCGTCATCATCGGGCCCACGTCCACGCCGCCGCTGGCCGAGCTCGCCGTCGACCGTCCGTTCGTGTTCCTCATCCGCGACCGGCCGACCGGCGCCACCCTCTTCCTCGGCCGCGTCGTCGATCCACGCTGACGGGCACGCGCATCGAAAGGTGAACGCCATGCGAACCATCCCCCTCGCTTCCCTCCTGGCTCCCGCGCT
>JAIOII010000104.1 GCA_019912685.1 Kofleriaceae bacterium | reverse complement strand
GCTCAGGCTCGTGAGAACGCGCGGGCCGCGGAGCTCGTCACCACTTCATCTCGATGACGCCGTCGCCCAGGCCGTCGAGCTTGACGCTCACGGCGCCGTTCACGCGGAAGACGCGCATGGCCCCTTCGAGCACCCCGACCTGGTACGTCTCGAGGAACGCCGGGAAGTCCTTGAAGAAATAGGCGCCGTGCCCCGGCCCGAGCTCCTGGTAGTCCACCTTCCCGAAGCTCACCGAGACCTGCCAGCCGCGCCGGCCGACCTGCGCCACCCGCGAGAAGTCGTTGCCGACGACCATGAAGATCACGCGCCCCACCTGGTGCCCGATCAGCGCCTCGTAGGCACCGTGGCCCAGCCGGCGCAGCCCCTCGCCGCGCGGGAGCTTGGGCCAGAGGACACCGGCGGCCGCGTGCAGGAGCCGCATCAGCTCGTCGTACGGGTAGTCGAAGAAGGGCAGGATGCGGCGCTTGGGCACCTTGGCGAGCTGGAAGAGATCGGTCCCCGGCGCCGCCGTCGCCACCCGCTGGAGCGGATCGCGGAGAAAGAGGCCCTTCGCCGTCGCACCCGCCGGAAGGGCGGCCACGTGGGCGTCGATGTGGATCTCCCGGTCGAACCGGGGGGCATGGGTGCCGAGGTTCTGCACGGGAGCCGGAGCGATTGATACGACGGCCGCCTGGACAATTGAAGCAACCCGAGGTAGCCGTTCGGCCCCTTTTGACTGGCCCCTACTGACTGGCCCCTATTGACTGGCCGCAGCCTCGCGCTGCGTGGAGTGGCACTCATGGACGCGTGCAACAAGCGCCCCTCGCGCTGGGTAGGCCTCGGCGGATCACTGATCGCCGGCCTGTCGACCCTCTTCTTCACCTCGCTGGCGCTCGCCCAAGAGCACGCCGGCGGTGAGGCCAACCTCATCCTGCCGAACCTGTCGAGCCAGAGCTTCCTCGGCACCGACGGCCGCACCGTCCTGATGGCCGGCCTGGGCGTCTGCGTGCTCGGCATGGTCTTCGGCCTCGTGATCTGGTCCCAGCTGCGGGCGATGCCGGTCCACAAGTCGATGGCCGAGATCTCGGCCCTCATCTACGAGACTTGCAAGACGTACCTGATCACTCAGGGCAAGTTCATCATGATGCTCTGGGTCCTGATCGCCGCCGTGATGGTCGGCTACTTCGGGTTCCTCCGGCACATGGAGATCCCGCGGGTCGTCATCATCGTGCTCTTCAGCTTGATCGGCATCGCGGGCAGCTACGGCGTCGCCTGGTTCGGCATCCGGATCAACACGCTGGCCAACTCCCGCACCGCGTTCGCGAGCCTCAGGGGCAAGCCCTACCCGGTCTACGCGATCCCGCTCAAGGCCGGCATGAGCATCGGCATGCTGCTGATCAGCGTCGAGCTGCTCCTCATGCTCGGCATCTTGCTCTTCGTGCCCGGCGACTACGCGGGCCCCTGCTTCATCGGCTTCGCGATCGGCGAGTCGCTCGGCGCCGCCGCATTGAGAATTGCAGGTGGCATCTTTACCAAGATCGCCGACATCGGCTCGGACCTGATGAAGATCGTCTTCAAGATCAAGGAAGACGACGCGCGCAACCCCGGCGTCATCGCGGACTGCACCGGGGACAACGCGGGCGACTCGGTCGGCCCGACGGCCGACGGCTTCGAGACCTACGGCGTCACGGGCGTCGCCCTGATCAGCTTCATCCTCACCGCCGTGACCAGCGAGACTGTGCAAGTTCAATTGCTGGTCTGGCTCTTCGCGATGCGCATCGTGATGGTCATCGCCAGCGCGCTCTCCTACATGCTCAACGAGGCGATCACCAAGGGCATGAGCGGCAACGCCGACAAGATGCACTTCGAGGCCCCGCTGACGCGCCTCGTGTGGCTGACCTCCATCGTCTCGGTCGGCCTGACGTTCGTGGTCTCCTACCTGATGATCCCCACGCTCGGCGCGGGCCTCTGGTGGAAGCTCTCGATCATCATCAGCTGCGGCACGCTCGCCGGCGCGATCATCCCCGAGCTCGTCAAGGTCTTCACCTCGACCGAGTCGGCGCACGTTCGCGAGGTCGTCAAGAGCTCCGAGGAGGGCGGCGCCTCGCTCAACGTGCTGAGCGGTCTGACGGCGGGCAACTTCGGCGCGTTCTGGCTGGGCCTGGTCATCGCCGGCCTGATGGGCGTGGCCTACTGGGTCGCGGGCATGGGCGTCGAGGGCATCATGATGGCCCCGGCGGTCTTCGCGTTCGGCTTGGTCGCCTTCGGCTTCCTCGGCATGGGGCCGGTGACGATCGCGGTCGACAGCTACGGCCCGGTCACCGACAACGCGCAGAGCGTCTACGAGCTGTCGCTGATCGAGCAGATCCCGAACGTCGAAGCCGAGGTGAAGAAGGACTTCGCCTTCGACGTGAAGTGGGACGCGGCCAAGAAGCTCCTCGAGGAGAACGACGGCGCCGGCAACACCTTCAAGGCCACCGCCAAGCCGGTGCTCATCGGCACGGCCGTCGTCGGCGCAACCACGATGATCTTCTCGATCGTCGTGATGCTCACGCACGGCCTCACGCAGAACCTCGAGAGCCTCTCGCTCCTCAACCCGCCCTTCCTGCTCGGCCTGATCGCCGGCGGCGCCATCATCTACTGGTTCACGGGCGCGTCGACCCAGGCGGTCACGACCGGTGCCTACCGCGCGGTCGAGTTCATCAAGGCCAACATCAAGCTCGAGGGTGTCGAGAAGGCGTCGATCGAGGACAGCAAGAAGGTCGTCGAGATCTGCACGCAGTACGCGCAGCGCGGCATGCTGAACATCTTCCTCGTCATCTTCTTCGGCACGCTCGCGTGTGCTTGCGCCGACCCGTACTTCTTCATCGGCTACCTGATCGGCCTCGCGCTCTTCGGCCTCTACCAGGCGCTCTTCCTCGCGAACGCGGGCGGCGCGTGGGACAACGCAAAGAAGATTGTCGAGACCGAGCTCGGCGCGAAGGGCACGCCCCTTCACGACGCGACGGTCGTCGGCGACACCGTCGGCGATCCTTTCAAGGACACCTCGTCGGTCGCCATGAACCCGGTGATCAAGTTCGCGACGCTCTTCGGCCTCCTCGCGGTCGAGGTTGCGATCGAGCTCCACCGCCAGACGAGCGCGATCCTCGCGGTGGCCTTCGCCGTCGTGGCGCTCTTCTTCGCGTGGCGCAGCTTCTACGGCATGCGCATCAAGGCCGGCTCGAGCGGCGAGACGCCCGCCAAGACCAAGACCGCCTCGCCCGAGCCCGCCGAGTAGCGCGGGCGCGCGGCGGCGGCGACCGTGAGCTTGCGCGTGAGCTCGTCGGCGATCTTCGAGAGATCGGCCGAGACCTCGCCCGCCGGCTTGGTGACGAAGTCGACGGCGCCGGCGCCGAGCGCCTCGAACGTCTCCTTCGCGCCCTGCCGCGTGTGCGCGGAGAACATGACGACCGGCGTCGGCCGCGCCCGCATGATCTCGCGCACCGCCTCGGCGCCGTTCATGCCGGGCATGTTGAAGTCCATCGTGACGACGTCGGGGCCGAGCGCCTTCACCTTGTCGATCGCCTCGCGCCCGTCCTTGGCCTGGCCGATGACGTCGAACCCGGCGGCGCCCAGCGTCCGCGCGACCGAGGACCGCATGAACGCCGAGTCGTCGACGACGAGCACCCGCAGCTTCTTCTCGCTCATCAACTGTCTCCCGTCGGCGCCGCGTCGGCGAGCGCCTCGATGACCCAGCCGGTCACCGGATGGGCGACGCCCTTCAGCTCGAGGCCGGGCACGGCGCGCACGCGGGCGCGCTCGCCGAGCACGTCCCGCGTCGACTGACTGACGAGCACCTCGCCCGGGGGGCAGCGCGTCTCGTAGCGGTTGGCCTGGTTCACGGTGTCTCCGATGACGGTGTAGTCGCGGCGCACGACGCGTGAGCCGAGGTCGCCGCGCACGAGCGGTCCGGTGTTGATGCCGATGCGCATCTTGAGCTGGATCGCGCGGCCCTCGTTGAAGGCGGGCATCTGCGCCTGCATGGCGAGCGCGGCGCGCACGGCGCGCTCGGCGGGCGTGGGGCGATCGCGCAGCGGCGGGAACACCGCCATGATCGCGTCGCCGATGAACTTGTCGATGTCGCCGCCCTCGTCCTTCACGATCGGGCACATGACGTCGAAGTAGTCGTTGAGCAGCTCGATCACCTCGCGGGGCGACAGCTTCTGCGACATCGGCGTGAAGCCGACGAGGTCGGAGAACATCACCGACATGATCTGCTCGTCGGCGCGGATGGCGTGGAGCTCGCCGGCCGCGGCCCGCTCCTCGGCGGCCTTGCGCGCGCCCTCGGAGATGAAGAGCGACGACGCCTCCTTGTAGGCGAGGAGCCGCCGCTCGGCGAGCGTGCGCTCGACCATGGCGACGCACTTGTCCTGCGCGAACGGCTTCACCAGGTAGGCCGAGGCGCCGGCCGCGCGCATCTGCGCCATGTCGCGCTTCGAGTCGCGCGCGGTGAGCATGATGACCGGCACCTGCCGCAGCTCGGGGTCGCGGCGCAGCGCGTGCACGAGCTCGAAGCCGGTCATCACCGGCATCTCGTAGTCGCTGACGACGAGCGCCGGCTTCTGCGCGCGCGCCTTGTCGAGCGCGACCTTGCCGTTCTCGGCCGTCGCCACGTCGAAGCCCTGGCGGGCCAGGCAGTCGGCGACGTAGTGGCGCTGCGCCGGCGAGTCGTCGACGACGAGCACGCGCTCGCGCGACGCCGGCATGCCGCCGGCGACGAGGTCGTGGACCCGCGTGATGAGCTCCTCGGGGATCACCGGCTTGACCAGGTAGTCGTCGGCGCCGGCGTCGAAGCCGCGCTCGAGGTCGGCCGACTCGCCGAGCGAGCTGCAGATGAGGACCGGCAGGTGCGCGGTCGCCTCGTCGGACTTGAGCGCCTTGCACAGCGCGTAGCCGTCCATGCGCGGCATCTCGACGTCGGTGATGACCAGGTCGGGCCGGCGGGCGCGGACGAGCTCGAGAGCCTCGGCGCCGTCGCTGGCCGAGATGACCTCGTAGCCCTCGTCCTCGAGGATCGGCACGGTGTGGCGGTGGATGAGCGGCGAGTCGTCGGCGAGGACGACGAGCTTTCGGGCGCGCGTCGACGCGCCGAGCACCTCGAGCACCTCGGCGTCCGCGAACGGCGCGAGCAGGAAGCCGTCGGCGTCGACCGTGTGCGCGACCGTGCGATCGCGCGCGGCGGTGCCGACGATGATCGCCGCCACCGGCTCGGTGCGCGCGTGCAGCGCCGCGATCACGTCGCCGAGGTCGCGGTCGGGCAGGCGGCGCGCGAGGATGGCGGCGCGCGGCGCGAGCTCCTCCATGCGCGACTCGAGCTCGGCGGCCGAGCCGATCGCGGTGACCCGGAAGCCGAGCGGCGCCAGCGGGCGCCTCACCAGCTCGGCCAGGACCGGTTCGTCCGAGACGACGACGACGTTCACGGCGTCTCGCTCCCTCCGGGCGGCGGCCCGTCGTCCGCGCCGGCGTCGTGGCCGAGCAGCTTGCGCACCGCGCGCAGGAGCAGCTGGCGGTCGTGCGGCTTGGTGATGTACTCGTCGACGCCGGCGTCGAAGCCGCGCACCCGATCGATGCGCTCGCCGCGGCTGGTCACCATCACGATCGGGATGTCGGCGTACTCGGGCATGGCGCGCAGCGCGCGCGTGAGCTCGTAGCCGTCCATGCGCGGCATCATGACGTCGGTCGACACCAGATCGAACTGCCGGCTCCTGGCGAGCTCGAGGCCGTGCTGGCCGTCGACCGCGACCGTGACCAGGTAGCCGGCGTCGGCGAGCAGCCGGCGCAGCGACTCGCGCACGATGTCGGAGTCCTCGACGAGCAGGACCTGTGACGCGGCGGCGCCGGCCCGGGCGCGGGCGCTGCGGTCGCC
>JAIOII010000103.1 GCA_019912685.1 Kofleriaceae bacterium | reverse complement strand
GCTCGCGGTGCGCGCCGGCGTCGCCGCGCACGCGCGACGGCACCGCCAGGTCGCCGAGCACGTGCATCATCGCCCCGGCGGCGACGAGCGCGCCGGCGAGGTGACGGTTGCGCTCGCCCGGCGTCGGCGCGCGCACGGCCTTCTCGTACTGATCGAGGAAGCCGTTCAGCTCGAGCGGGTTGTCGCGCGAGACCACCCAGTCGGGCGCGGGCACGCCCCGGTCGGGCGCGTTCTGCGCGCGCAGCTTGGTCAGCACGCGCTCGGTCACGGCGGTCGAATCACGCCAGCCCTGGCCGTTGGCCACGTCGTAGAAGTGATTCGCCGCCCACGCCGGCGTCGCGTCGGCGAGCGCCGCGCCCGCGAGGAGCCAGCCGAGCGCGTGCTGGCGGCCGCGCGCGTCGGGCGTGTAGCCGTGGATCGGGCTGTGCAGCGCGAGCGACGCGAGGAGCTCCGGCGCGTCGGCCTTGGGCACCGTGAGCGGCTCGAACAGGCCGCCGCTCCACCCGAGCTGGCGTAGCTTGGCGTCGAGGTTGGCGGCGAGGGCGGCCTGCTCGGCGAGCCCCACGTGCGTGGGCGTCTCCCACGCGGCGGCGGGCGACGCCGAGAGCAACGCGGCGGCGAGCGCCGCGGCCAGGAAGGAACGGCCGCGCTTCACGGGAGACCTCCACTGCTGCGATCGAGCGGCCAGATCTCCTTGATGCGCCGGTGCGCGATGTGGCCGAGGGCGACCGCGTCCTCGATCGACGAGCACTGGCTCTTGCCGCAGGTGATGAGCACGACGACCCCGCGCTGCCCGTCGAGGAAGCCGACGCCGTAGATGTCGTTCTCGGTCGCGCGCAGGGAGCGCGACGCGATCTCGTCCTTCTCCTCGACGCCGGGCAGGCCGGTGCGCAGCTCGTCGTAGCGATCGAGCGCGCCGGCGGGGCCGACGCGCCAGAGCCGGATCGCGACGTCGAAGCTCTCGTTCCTCCCGAGCGCGCGGAAGTGCTGCGACGAGTACGTCGCGGTGTCGGGCTCGTCGCCGAGCGGTCCGGTCTCGAACGTGCCGTCGAAGCGCGTGCGCGCCTTGATCTCGTCGGGCTTGATCAGCTGCGCCGCGACCAGGTTGGGGCCGTCGCCGGTGGTCGGCAGGAGCGGCCCGGTGGGGCGCCTGGCGTCGGGATCGAGCTCGCCGATCGCGACCTCGGCCTCCCACTCGGTGACGGCAGCGATCACGCCGCCGCCGCCGACGAAGCGGACGTGGCGCGCGTGCGAGTACTCGGGGCGCCAGCGCTCGAGCATCACCTGGTTCTCGAGCTGGCTGAAGTCGCGGCGCGCGCCGAAGTCGCCGAAGCGGCGGTCGCTCCGGTACGCGACGAAGCCGCGCTTGTAGATGACGAGCGCGAAGTCGGTGACGCGCGCGCCGCTGGGCACCGAGGTCAGCTCGGGCAGCCGGTACCGGCCGGTCGCATCGGTGGACGCGACCGCCTCCTTGTAGCCGGCGGCGACGGGGAGCGGCGTCGACCGCTCGAAGGTCCACGTCGCGTAGACCACGGCGCCGGTGACCGGCGCGCGGTTGGCGGCGTCGAGGACGCGGCCGGTGAACGGGCCGGTCAGGTTGCCGGGAGCGACCGCGTCCGGACGCTGGCGGAAGGTCGCCGTGCGCGCCGCCGGCGGTGGGGTGCAGGCGGCGGCGGCGACAGCGATCAACAGGGCGAGGACGCCGAAGGCGAAGAGCTTCATCGCGGTAGGGGCGGCGGTATTAGCACGGGGATGCGCTTCAATGGCGACCCCGGCTGGTCTACGATCGTCTGGCCGCGATGCGCTGCTCCAAATGTGGTCACGACAGTCCGCCGGGTTCGAGCTTCTGCTTGCAGTGCGGCACCTCGCTCGCGGCACCGATGGGCTACCCCGGTCAGACTCCCGGCCAGGGCGGCGGGTTGCCCGCGGCGTGCCCGACGTGCGGGACGGAGAACGCGCCCAACATGCGCTTCTGCCGCAACTGCGGCACCGTGCTGGGGCAGGCTCAGCAGCCGGGGATCCTCCCGACGCCGTACATGGGCGGCGGCGGTGGCGGTGGCGTGGTCGCCGGATCGATCGGCGGTAGCGGTTCGGGACCGCAGCCGATGGGCCCGGGCCCGATGGGCGGCATGCCCGGGATGGGCGGTCCGCCGCCGCCGATGCCGGGCCCCGGACCGGGCCCGATGCACGGCATGCCCGGCCAGATGGGGCCGGGCCCGATGGGACCGGGGCCGATGATGGGTGGCCCGATGAGCGGGATGCCGGCACCGGGCCCGATCGGCGGGATGCCGGGATCCGGACCTGTCGGCGGGATGCCGGGAGCGGGACCCGGACCGATGGGACCGGGGCCGGGTCCAGGCCCGATGGGTGGCGGCGGCATGGGCGGCATGCCGGGCGCGGCGCCGACGACGTGCCCGCGTTGCAGCGCGCCCGCGTTGCCCGGCTTCGCGTTCTGCCAGCAGTGTGGGTTCCGGCTCGGCGCGCCCGAGGCGCGGCCCGCGCCCGTCGACGCGCAGGG
>JAIOII010001016.1 GCA_019912685.1 Kofleriaceae bacterium | reverse complement strand
CGCGCCCGAAGCGCCCAGGCGCGTGGTCGCCGCGCCCGCAGCCGCCGCGTCGACGGCGCAGCTCGCGCTCCAGCCCACCGAGCGCGACATCCTCATCGTCGTCTCGAAGATGAAGAAGTACATCAAGGATCGCTCGGGCTTCAACTGCTCGGACGCCGTCGCCGAGGGCCTCTCCGATCACGTGCGCGCGATCTGCGACGAGGCGATCCGGGCCGCCGCCACCGACGAGCGCAAGACCGTGCTCGATCGCGACGTGCCGAAGCCGCGCCGGTAGTCTACAACCAGGCGTATGCGACTCGCCGCGCACGCCGCGCTCGCCGCGCTCGTCCTCGCCACGTCCACCGCCTGCGTCTCGAGCGGCAAGTACCGCGCGCTCGAGCGCCGCGTCGCCGAGCTCGAGGAGCGCGAGACCCAGCGCCAGCTCGAGGTGAGCGGCACGCTCCTCCGCATCGAGGCGCAGCTCGCCGCCCTCGCCGTCGGCTTCGGCCGGCTCTCGGATCTCGGCGTCGAGGACCTCTACGCCAAGCTCACGCAGCTCGAGCGCCAGGTCGAGAAGGTCGGCGCCGCGCGCCCGGCGCGTCCGTCGCGCCCGCAGCCCGATCCGAAGAAGACGTACGCGGTCGCCGTCGCGGGCTCGCCGAGCCGCGGGCCCGCCGACGCGCTGGTCACGATCGTGCGCGCCGGCGAGTACGCCTGCCCGTTCTGCGAGAAGACTCGCCCGACGATCGACCAGCTGCTCGCCGAGTACGGCAACGACGTGCGCTTCGTCCACAAGGACTACATCGTGCACCCGCAGACCGCGACCGACGCCGCCCACGCCGCGTGCGCCGCCCACAGGCAGGGCCGCTTCTGGGAGATGGACCACCTCCTCTGGGAGAAGGCGTTCAAGACGCGCCAGTTCGACGCGGCCCACCTCGAGACCCTCGCCGCCGAGGCCGGGCTCGACCTCGGTCGCTACAGCGCCGACGTCGCCGGCGCCTGCCCGGGCCGCGTCGCGGCGGAGATGCAGGAGCTGTCCGCGGTCGGCGTCGGCGCGACGCCCGCCTTCTTCATCAACGGCCGCTTCCTCTCGGGAGCGCAGCCGATCACCGCGTTCCGCACGATCATCGACGAGGAGCTCGCGCTGGCGCGAAAGCGGGTGAAGACCGGCACCAGGAAGAAGCGGTACTACGAGGAGTGGGTGATGAAGAAGGGGCTCACTCGTATCGAGACGACGACACCACCCTGACCTCCGCATGCTCCGCCGCCCAGCCGCTGGCCACGCGCTGGAGCTGGGCGTCGTCGCGGCGGCCGCTGAAGTAGACGACCTCGCCGTGGTCGATGAGGGACACCGGGGTGATGATGAAGTGCGCCTTGTCGTCCTTGTCGGCGACGCCGCCGGCCCAGTAGACGAGCTCGGAGCAGTAGAAGCGATCCTTCCGGTCGGCGACGCCGAGCATGCCGCGCAGGTCGAAGCCCGTGCCGATGGTCGAGCGCGCACGCATGACCGACGCGCGCTTCTCGGCGGCGGTGCCACGCGGGCGCACGACGATGACGTACCGGTTGCGGCCGACGAGCTCCTCGAGCGGGATCTCGCGCACGGCCGGCGTGATCGCCTCGATCACGGTGCCGGTCTTGCCGTCGTAGATCGCGGCGTGGCTCACCTCCTCGCCGCTCGTCAGGACGACGATCGCGTCGCCGACCGACGCGTAGCTGCGCACGAGCAGCCAGTCGCCGTCCTGCGCGACGCGCTGGATCTCGGCCGTCCACATCCTGGTGAGCGCCTTGTCGATCGCGGGATCCTTCGGGCGGTGGACGAGCACGGAGTGGCTGCAGGCCGTGGCGGTGACGGTGAGCACGAGCGCGGAGAGGAGGAGGGCCGGACGAGACATGCCCGGCGGTATTTCCAGGTCCGTGCCACGTCCAAGTGCTTGATCTGGCGAGGCTCTGCGTCAGAGGTTCGACAACCGGTCCACCACCCCGGACCACGTCATTTCACCGAGTTGATGGGCCTGCTGGTAGTGTTCGCGCCAACGTGCGCCGTCTGGTGGTTCTGACGCTGGTCCTCCTCACCTGCTCGGGTACCCGCGCCTCGCGAGTCATGGCGAGCCCGATCGCACCACCTCCTCGCGCGACGAGCGCGCCCGCACGACCCACGGGCGACGACTTCGCCGCCGACGCGAGGCTTCTCTTCCGCATCGGCGCATGCGGGAGCGACGAGCCGATCGCCGCGGAGCTGCCGAGGAAGGCGATCGCCAGGCACTGCCGGAAGATGAAGTACCGCTACCAGCGCTACCGGCGCGCGTGGGTCGACAAGGCGAAGCCGTTCATCGCCGCGCTGCGCCCGGCGAAGCTCCCGTCCGTCGCCGTCTATCCGTTCGGCGGAGGCGATCTCAACTCCGCGCTCACGGTGTTCCCCGACGCCACCGAGATCACGACGCTCTCGCTCGAGGCCGCGGGCGACATCCGCGCGATCCGCGGCCTCCCCCCGAAGCAGCTGGCCGAGGACCTCGGCGTCGTCGGCCACGACATCGGCCGCCTCTACTCCGCCGCCTACTCGACGACGAAGTCGCTCATGACCGCGTCGCACGCGAAGGTGCCCGGCACGATCATGTTCGCGCTCGCCGCGCTCGCCGTGCACGGCCACGAGCCGCTCTCGCTGCGCTACTTCGACCTCGAGCCCGACGGCTCGATCCGCTATCTCACCGGCGCCGAGCTCGACCAGCGCGCCGCCGCGGCGGTCGGCGGCGCGCCCGAGGCGAAGCAGAAGGTCGGCAAGGGGACGGTCTACCGGATCTGGAAGCTGCAGCGGAACGTCTTCGCCAGCGTCGAGATCACGTACCGGCCGATCGGCGACGCGGGCGCCGCGCCACGCGTCTACCGTCATGTCGTCGCCAACCTCGACGACGAGCACCTCGCCGCCGACCGCCGCGCGCTCGCGCACCTCGAGCAGAAGGGCAAGGTCGCGGTCATGACGAAGGCCGCGAGCTTCCTCCTCTGGTACGACGACTTCTCGCAGGTCCGGAGCTATCTCACCGCCAACCTGGCCTGGATGATCTCGGACGCGTCCGGGATCCCGCCGTCGTACGCGACCGCCGCCGGGCTCGAGCAGATCCCGTACGGCACGTTCGTCGGCGCGTACTTCATCAAGGACCCGAATGGCGTCCGCAAGGCCATGGTCAAGCTGTGGGCGGAGAATCCGGCGCGCGCGCTGCCCTTCCGCTTCGGGTATCCCGACGCGGAGGATCACCACCACCTCCTGATCACGCGCCCGCGCTCATCGGGGTCATAATGATCTCGTGAAGCGCGTGCTGTTCGGCCTCGGCGCCACGATCGCCGCCGGCATCGCCGGCGTGGTCGCGGTGTCGCTTGCCGAAGACGGCGGCGTCGACGCGGGCGCCGAGGCCGAGCCCGAGCGCTCGGACGTCGACCAGGCGGTGGCCGCCGGTCGCAGCTGGCGCCTCGACACCGCGAACGGGCCGGTGCACGTGTGGGTGCCCGCCGGCTACCACCCCGACGGCGCCGCGACGATCCTCTACGCGCACGGCTACTACACCGACGTCGACCAGGCGTGGGTGAACCACCGGCTGCCGCAGCAGTTCGCGCTCTCGGGCGCCAACGCGCTCTTCATCGCGCCCGAGGTGCCCTCGGGGTCGCGCCAGGCCGTCCACTGGCCGTCGCTCGCCGACCTGCTCGTCGAGGTGCAGGGCGCCACCGGCGTCGCGCGGCCGATGGGCGCGACGGTCGCGATCGGCCACAGCGGCGCGTACCGCGTGATGTTCGCGTGGATGGACTACCCGGGGCTCGACGCGATCGTCGCGATGGACGCGATGTACGACGAGGTCGACACGTGGCAGGCGTGGATCGAGGGCTCGGCGGCGCGCCGCCTCGTCGTCGTCGGCGACGACACCGTGCGCTGGACCGAGGAGCTGGCGCGCGCGCTCGCCGACGAGACGGTCACGCTCGACCGGTTCCCCGACGACGGCCACGTCCCGGCCCAGGCCCGGCGCGCTCGCATCGTCTACGTGCGCTCGCAGTTCGGCCACATGCCGCTCGTCACCGAGGGCTTCGCCCTGCCCTACGTGATCCGGCTCCTGCCCGTGGAGCTCCTCCCGGACGCGCCCTGGGACGAGCCGCTCGGCCTGCCGCCCCTCGACGCGGCGCCGCCTGATACTGTCGCCAGGTAACGATGCTCCGCGACGCGGTCCGGGCGCTTGTGGTCGGCGTGCTCGCGCTCGGCTTCTACGTGCTCGGCGACTTCCGCCGCGACGTCATCGCCGCGGTCATCGGCAACGACGCCGCGCCTGCCGCCGCGCCGCGCTTCCCGCAGGGCGAGGGCGGCGGCCTCGCCCCGGCGCCGTACGTGCGCGTCGTGCTCGTCGACGGCGCCGGGCCCGACACCGCGCGCACGATGACGGCGTGGAACGACGTCTGCGCGCGCGGCCTCGACCTGTCGCTCGACGCCGGCTTCCCGACGGTGTCGTTGCCGATCCAGCTCGCCCTGTGGAGCGGCCGCACGCAGCAGCAGACCGGCGTGCTCTTCCACTCGGGCAAGGTCGTCACGCCGCCGCTCGGGCCGGCCGGCATCCCCGCGCAGGTCCCCGGCTCGATCGCGATCGCCGAGAGCCACCCGTACATCGTGCACTCGCTCGGCTTCGCCGACACGCGGCCGCCGCTCGACAAGAAGCTGCCCGAGGGCTGGGCGACGCGCTGGATCGACGAGGCGATCGCGGCCGTCGCGAGCTCGGAGCGGCTCGTGTTCGTCCACATCCTCCGCATCGACACCGCCGGTCACCGGACGGGCAAGCGCTCGCCGCAGTGGCGCGACGCGGCCGCCGGCGCCGATCACGCGCTCGCCCGCCTCGTCGCGGCCGGACCGCCCGACGCGCGATGGTTCGTGCTGTCCGACCACGATCACATCC
>JAIOII010001015.1 GCA_019912685.1 Kofleriaceae bacterium | reverse complement strand
GGGCGGGCACCGCGCCCGCGTCGTCGGGCGCCTTCGGCGCGTCGACGACCTCGGACGAACGTCCGCACGCGACCAGCCCGATCGAGGCGACGACGGCCCAGGCGACCCGCATGGCGCCGAGCATACCGGACTCAATAGTCGAGCAGGAGGCCGAGCTGCAGCGTGAAGGCGTCGAGGAGCTGGTCGCTCGACAGGAACTGCGTGTCGCGGCCGCCGGTGTTGGCCTCGGGGTCGTCGGCGGCGGCCTCGTCGAGGAGGAGGACCTCGGCCTTCAGGTTGAGCTGGAGCTTGTCGAACGCGCCCCACACCTTCTTGTCGTCCTCGGCGATCGAGATCATCGTCAGCTTCGCGCCGACGAGGGCGTTGCGCACCGGCGAGAGCTCGCGGTCGCCGGTGAAGTACTCGCCGGCGGTCGACTCGGTCTCGTAGAAGAACGCGTCCTTGAAGAACGTCGCCGCCGTCTGCTGGTACGCGCGGGCGCGCACGCGCAGGAGCAGCGAGTCGCCCATGTACTGCGAGTAGCCGAGCTCGACCGTGCCCGAGCTCACGCCCCACGTGTCGTTGTAGCCGCGGGCGGAGACGTGCACCGCGGAGCGGAGCCGGGGCAGGAAGCGGTTGAGCCGGGCCGACAGCGCCCAGCGCGCGCGGGTGTCCGGCATGTGCTCCTGCGGCTCGTTGGGGCCGATGCGGACGCGGCGGTACGGGTTCGACTGGAAGCCCTCGAGGATCTGGCCGTACAGGCTCAGCTGCAGGATCATCGTCGGCGACAGGTTCTGGGTCAGCGTCCCCTGCACGGTGTCGATCGTCAGGTCGCGCCACGTCGTCGCCAGCCCGAGCGCCGGGTTGTCCATGATGTAGCTGTCGTCGCCGAAGACGCCGTTCTTCTTCTTGCACGGATCGTCGCCGTCGAGGGCGCGGCGCTCGAGCAGCGTGAGCTCGCCGTTCGCCTTGTCGCAGACCTCGTCGAAGCTGTGCGCGTACGACAGCGCGACGTTGGTGTTCTTGCCGGGGAGATCGACCGCGCCCGTGCCGCCGACCGCGATCGAGAGGTAGTCGCGCTCGTGGCCGAGCGAGCCGAACAGGCCGAGCGTCGCCATGTTGCCGACGAAGCCGATGCCGAGCTTGCCCTCGTGGCGCAGGTCGTCGAACGTCGTCGCCGACGAGACCGCGTCGACGGCGTAGACCGTCGCCGTCGCGCCGGTCACCGCGTCCGCCGCGTAGCCGAGATCGAACGTCACGTTCTCGCCGACGTCGACGCCGAGGTCGAGCTGCGGGTGCACGACGGTCAGGCCGCCGAGGCCGCCCTGGCGGTTCTCCTGGTACCAGGTCGTCGTGAAGTCGATCTTGTCGTCGGCGGCCGCGGGTGACGCGGCGGCGGCGACGGCCCCGACGGCCGTGACGACGGCGATGACGGAGGACGGACGCATCAGTTGCAGCCGCAGCCTCCGCCGGTCGTGCCGCGGCCACCGGCGGCGCCTTCGCGGTTGGTGAGGATGTGGTCGTCGGCGGCGGCCTCCTGGCCGTCCTCGTCGAACGCCATCACCGGATCGGCGAGGTGCTCCTTCTCGTTGGCGCGCACGGCCATGCGGCCGCACGCGGTGGTGGCGAGCAAGAGGAGGGTGGAGAGGGCGATGACCAGCTTCATGGTGGCTCCTGGGCGTCTCCTAGAAGAAGATCGCGAGGCCTCCGGTGACCTCGTTGCCGCCGTTCGACGCGTTCTCGTCGAAGAGGATCCAGCGCCGGTAGTCGGTGCGGATCGTGATCTGTTTCTTGAGCGTGACCTCGAACCCGCCGCCCGCGGCGAGGCCGAACAGCGTCTCCTCGGGATCGATGAAGTTGTCGGCCTTCGGGCGGATGTGCGCGGCGCCGACGCCGGCGGCGACGTACGGACCGATGGCGGCGCCGGGCGCGAGGCGCAGCGTCCAGCCGAGGCCGCCGAGGAAGACGTCGGTCTGCCCGCGCGGCGACAGCCCGCCGAACGCCTCGATCGCCCAGCGCGAGTCGATGAGGATCGCGGGCCGCAGGAGGAAGAGGCCCTCGCGATCGAGGAGGCCCGCGGAGAACGAGATCTCGACGTCGGCGTACGGCTGCGGCGACGGTCCGAGGATCGCCTTCTTGATCGCGCGCCCCATGCGGCGGAACGCCCCCGGCTGCTCCTCGGGGCCGACCTCGAACGGGAACACGAGCTCGCCGAAGATCCAGCCGGTGGTGCCGTCGTCGAGGACGATGCGGAACCAGTACCCGCGCGTGCCGCGCTCGACGACCTCGAACACCTGATCGCGGCGCGCGTCGTAGATCGTGCGGTACGTCGCGGCCGGGCCGGAGTGCACCGGCGCCTCCTGCGCGATGACGCGAAGGTACGCGTCGGCGGCGGCGCCGCGGCCGACGGCGGCGAGGCCGCACACGAGCGCGACGGCGAGCGCCGGCACGACGAGCGCGCGCTTCACGAGCACCGCCTCATGGGAACCAGCCCCGGAACACGGCGATCGCCTGGTCGTCCAGGGCGTCGCCGGGCGTGAAGATGTCGCCGCCGCCGTGCGGGTCCTCGGTCGAGAGCGGCTTGGTGAGCAGGCCGCTCGCGTCGGGCGTGTTGCAGTTGAGGAAGCGCGTGACCGCGCTGTAGTTCGCGTCGTGGTTGGGCGGATCCGACGTGTCGAGGCGCAGCGCGGAGCGCCCGTTCGACGCCGCGTGGCACCCGGCCTGCGCGACGCACGAGTTGGCGGCCTCGGCCGGCGCGAGGAAGCTCGGCCAGATCATCTCCTCGTAGTAGGCGCGATCCGGCCGGCATACGTTCGGGTCCGGCGGGACGTCGCCGAGGTCGACAGTCGGACAGGCCGACAGCACCAGCGCGGCCATCCCACCGAGCCCCATGATGACGAGCGCGCGAATCATCGGGGAGGTGCGTAGAGCGTACCGCCCGCGCATTTGACTCTCAAGCGCTCCGGCGAGTAACGTGACGGACGGTGGCCAGCGCTCCGCCTCTTCCACCGCCACCACCGCCGCCGCCTTCTCGCACCGATCGCGGTGCTCGGGTGGCGCGCCCCGGTACCGAGTCGGGTGGTGTGCGCAGCGCGCTCGTCGGTCGCGCCGACGTCCTCGCCGTCCTGCGCGACGTGGTCGGTCGGGCGACCGACTTCCAGGCGCCGCAGCTCGTCACCGTCGTCGGCAACCAGGGCGTCGGCAAGACCCGGCTGGTGAGCGAGCTCGTCGCGGGGCTCCAGGGCGCGGCGACGGGCGTCCGCGTGTTCCGCGGCCGCGCCAGGGCCGGCGACAAGCTGGCGGCGATCGGCTCGCTCCTGCGCGAACGCTTTGGCATCGACAACGCCGCGATGGCGCCGCCGGAGCAGAGCGCCAAGGTCGCGGCGGAGGTGTCGGCGATCTTCGGCGGGGCGGACACCACCGGGATCCTCTACTGCCTCGGCGGCTTCCTGCAGATGGACTTCGCGCCGACCCCCTTCCTGAAGATCCTCGCCGAGAACCCGAAGCACCGCAGCGACCTGGCGCACACGGTCTTCCGCCAGCTCGTCGAGCTCGACGCGCAGAAGGGCCCGACCGTCCTCGTATTCGACGATCTGCAGTGGGCCGACGACGAGACCCTCGACATCCTGACCGAGCTCGTCGCAGGGCTCGGCGGCTCGCCGGTCGTCGTGATCGCGATCGCGCGCCCCGAGATGCTCGTGCGCTCGTCGCGCTGGGCGCAGGGTGCGGTCGATCACGAGCGGGTCGATCTGCGCAACCTCGAGCCCGACGACGCCGAGGTGATGTTCCAGAACCTGCTCGCGCGCTGTGGCCGCATCCCCGACGACCTCGTGCAGGCCGCGCTCGAGATGACGGGCGGCAACCCCGCCTTCCTCGAGCAGCTGGTGCGGCTGTACCTGGCGGCCGGCGCGATCGACACGAGCGGCACGCTGTGGAAGCTCGACCTCGACGCCGCGCTCGCGGTCGACCTGCCGATCAGCATCGAGGAGGCGATCGAGGCGCGCATCGCGACCCTCGAGCCCGACGAGCGCGAGCTGCTCGAGCGGGCGGCGGTGTTCGGCAACGTGTTCTGGCTCTCGGCGGTGGTCGCGCTCACCCGCCTCGAGGATCCGCGCAAGGACGTCGTCGACGATCCGCTGGACCTCGAGTGGGGCGAGGGCGAGCGCATCCGCCGGCGGTTGACCGATCTCGTCGGCTCGCTGGCCGAGCGCGACTACCTGCTCGTGCTCGACGAGAGCGACTCGACCATGGCCGGCGACGTCGAGATCGTGTTCAAGCACAACCTCGAGCGCGAGGTGGTGATGAAGACGACGCCGGCCAGCCGGCTCGCGGCGTACCACCTCGCGGCGGCGCAGTGGCTCGAGGGCCGCATCGGCGACAAGAGCGAGGAGCAGCTCGAGTTCCTGACCGGCCTGTACGAGCGCGGCGGCGATCTGGCGCGCGCGGCGCGCTGCTACCTGCTCGGCGCCGACCGGGCCCGGGCGCGGTACGCGCACGAGGAGGCGCGCCAGATGTACGAGCGCGGCCTGTCGATGCTCGAGAGCGGCGACGCGCCCGCGCGCATGGACGCCCTGCACAACCTCGGCGACGTGCTCGACCTCGTCGGCGAGACCGATCTCGCGCTAGAGCGCTTCGGCGAGATGCTCGAGCTCGCCTGGCGCTTCGACAACCAGGGCAAGGCGGGCGCCGCCCACAGCCGCATCGCGCGCGTGATGCGGCGCCACGGCAAGTACGACCCGGCGATGCGCCACCTCAACCGCGCGCAGGAGCTGTTCTCGCGCGCCCACGACGATCGCGGCATCGCGTCGACGATGGACGACATCGGCCGCGTGCACTGGCTGCGGGGCGCGTACGGGCAGGCGCTCGACTTCCACCGCCAGGCGCTCACGCTGCGCAAGGCGCTGGGCGATCGCCGCTCGATCGCGCTCTCGCTCGCCAACATCGGGCGCGTGCACTGCGACTCGGGCAACTTCAAGGCGGCGATCGCGCAGTTCCGCGAGGCGCTCGACCTGCGCCGGGACATCAACGACCTCACCGGCGTGGTGCAGTCGCTGTGCGATCTGGCCGGCGTCTATCACGCCGACGGGAACCACGGCCTCGCGCTCGAGCTCCTGAGCGAGGCGCAGGAGGTCGGGGCCGGCATCGGCGACATGATGGTGCAGGCGGAGGTGCTGTCGCGGCTCGGCGAGGCGAAGACGGCGGTCGGGCTCGGCGAGGAGGCCGCCGGCGATCTCGCGCAGGCGCGTGACCTGGCGCGCGTCGTCGGCGACCGCGTCATGCTCGCGGAGACGCACTGCCGCGCCGCGGAGTGCGATCTGGCGCGGGGCGACGCGACGTCGGCGGATCGCGAGGCGCGCACGGCGCTCACCGTCGGCGAGTCGGTCGGCGCGCGCGTGCAGATCGGCAAGGCGCACCGGACGCTGGCGGCGGTGGCGGTGGCCCGGGGCGACGTGGCGACCGCGGAGGCGGAGCTGCGGCGCTCGATCGACATCCTCGGCACGATGCGCAACGAGCTCGAGCTCG
>JAIOII010001014.1 GCA_019912685.1 Kofleriaceae bacterium | reverse complement strand
CGCTGACGCGACCCGCGCCTACGGGAACAGGGGCGCCGCGCCGAGGCCGAGCGTCTCGGGCCAGCCGCGCGCCGCGTTCAGGCACTGGATCGCCTGCCCCGACGCGCCCTTCACGAGGTTGTCGAGCGCCGCGATCGCGAGGACGCGGCGCGCGCGCGCGTCGTAGACGGCCTGCACGTGCACGCGGTTCGAGCCGCGCACGTGCGCGGTGTCGGGGAGGGCGCCGGCGGGGAGGACGTCGATGAAGGGCTCGTGCGCGTAGGCGGCGACGAGCGCCTCGCGGTACGCGCCGGCGTCGCGCGCCGCGTCGGTCGGCGCCGCGTAGACGCACGCGAGGATGCCGCGCGTCATCGGCAGGAGATGCGGCGTGAACGTGACGGCGAGCGCGCCGGCGTCGCGGCGCGCGGCGATCGCGAGCTCCTGCTCGATCTCGGCGGTGTGGCGGTGCGCGCCGCCGACCTTGTACGCGCGCACGCCCTCGGCCGCCTCGGGTAGGTGCGTCGCGAGGCCGGGCGTGCGACCGGCGCCGGATGCGCCGCTCTTGGCGTCGATGATGAGGCCCTCGGGCGAGACGAGCCCCGCCGCGAGGAGCGGCGCGATCGCGAGGATGCTCGCGGTCGGATAGCAGCCGGGAACCGCCACGAGGCCGGCGCCGCGCAGCGCCGCGCGGTGCCGCTCGGGGATGCCGTACACCGCCTCGGCGAGGAGCGCGGCGGCCGGATGCTCGGGGTGCTCCTTCGAGCCGTACCACGCGGCCCACGCCGCGGCGTCGTGCAGGCGGAAGTCGGCCGAGAGATCGAGCGTGATCACGCCGCGCGCGCGCAGCGCGGCGACGACGAGCGCCGACTCGCCGTGCGGCAGCGCCGCGAACGCGACGTCCGCGCGCGCGGCGACGGCGTCGGCGTCGAAGGCCTCGATCTGGAGCGTCAAGAGCCCGCGCAGGTGCGGGAACACCTCGTCGATGCGCTGCCCCGCCGCGCGCTTCGCCATGACCGCGGTCACCAGGGCGCGCGGATGACCGAGGAGCAGGCGGCACAGCTCGCCGCCGGTGTAACCGGAGGCACCGATGATGGCGACGCGGGCGCGATCGGACGACGCTGCAGACATCGATGGGCACTGTAGACCACGGGCAGCACACGCGAAACGAGGAGCGACCGCGGCGATGACAGACGATGTCCGCCCGGGCCGGCGCGCCCCCGCGCGAGGCTCCTTCACGAGGAGGTACCGACCGATGCGCGCACTCTCGTGTCTCGTGCTCGCCCTGTCGCTCGCCGCGTGCGGCCCGACGCCGCAAGGCGGCGACGACGACGACTCCGACGGCGGCGGCACCACCATCGACGCGACGACCGACCTCACCGACGCCGACCTCACCGACTCGAGCTGCGGCGCGCAGAACACGCCGATCGCCGTCGAGAACCTCGGCGATCCGCCCGACCTGCTCATCGTGCTCGATCGCTCCGGCTCGATGACGTCGCCGATCCCGACCTTCCCGCCGAACTTCACGCCCAAGTGGACGATCATGCGCGACGCGCTCAACGCGCTCGCCACCGACCTCGAGGACAACATCCGCTTCGGCCTCGCCGAGTTCCCGACCAACGACGACTGCGCCGTCGACAACCCCGGCGCCGTGCGCGTGCCGATCGATCTGAACCAGGCGCCGGAGATCATGCAGTACTTCTCGTCGCGCGGCGCCAACGGCAACACGCCTGCGCACCTCGGCCTCCAGGCGGCGCTCTCGCACTTCAACTCGATCACGCCCAACCCCGCCGGGCGCTACGTCCTGTTCGCGACCGACGGCGAGCCCAACTGCGCGACCGACGCCGCCACCGCCGCGACCGAGACCGTGAACGCCGTCACCGCGCTCGCCAGCGCCGGCATCAAGACGTACGTGCTCGGCTTCGGCGGCGGCTTCGTCGACGACTCGGTCCTCAACAACGCCGCGCAGGCCGGCCAGGTCCCGCGCGCGGGCGGCCCGCCCCACTACTACGCCGCCAACAGCGCCGCCGAGCTCAACGCCGTGCTCGATCAGATCGCCGGCGGCATCATCGTGCCGTCGTGCAGCTACGCGCTCGCGAGCCTGCCGCCCAACCCCGACGACGTCACCGTCACCCTCGACGGCATGGTCGTGCCGCGCTCGACCCAGCACACGAACGGCTGGGACTACCACCCCGACAGCATGACGATCACCTTCTTCGGCACCTACTGCACCCAGATCACGTCCGGCGCGATCGCCAACGTCTCCTTCGTCTACGGCTGCCCCGGCCCCGTCGTCGACTGATCGACGGCCGCCGGCTCGTCGAGGCAGCGCGCGATCGCGGGATCGCGCGACGTCTCGAGCGCGAAGTAGCGCGCCTCGTACCGCCGGACCTCGAGCGCGAGCTTGCGCGCGCTGACGCAGTCGCCACGCAGCGCCAGGAGACGCGCCGACGTGGTCAGGTCGACGACCAGCGGATCCAGCAGGGGCCTGGCCCGCTCCTCCCGACACGCGCGCGCCTTCCGGAACCCGCCGCGCGCGCTCGAGCCGTACGCGGCGGCGACGAGCCCGCCGGGCACCGCGAGCAGGAGACCAACGCCGACGGCGATCGCGCCCGTGGTGTCGTCCCCTCCCTGGTTGTTCGCGACGAACACGAGCCCCGCGAGCGCGAGCGAACCACCGGCGATCGCGCCCAGGGTGTCGGCGGTCGGCGCCGCGCGGCTCGGGTTGCAGCGCGCGGCGTAGCTCCGGTCCTGCCAGACGCCGTGGGACGGCCTCTCGCGCGGCGGGTAGGCGCCGGTGGAGCACGCGGCGAGGTGCGCGACGGCGACAGCGACGACGATCGAGACGGGCCTGGGACGGCGACCTGGCATCGCTCGATCGTAGGCGGCGCATCGACGCCGGCAGCGTGACCGGGCTCGCCGAAACGAAGAATGCCCACCGAGGTGGTGGGCATCACGACGACGACAGCACCGCGGAGGACCGCGGCGAACCGCTCAGCGCTTCGAGAACTGGAAGCGCGCGCGGGCGGCGCGCTGGCCGTACTTCTTGCGCTCCTTCTTGCGCGGGTCGCGGGTGACGTACCCGACGGCCTTCAGCTTGGGACGGAGCTCCGCGTCGATCTTCATGAGCGCGCGGGTGATGCCGTGGCGGACGGCGCCGGCCTGCGACTGGATGCCGCCGCCGGCCACGGTCGCGATCACGTCGTACTGACCGACGAGGCCGACCTCCTCGAAGGGCTGGCGGATCACCATCAGCGCGGTGGCGCGACGGAAGTACTCCTCGTCCTCGCGCTCGTTGATGCGGAACGTACCGCCGCCCGGAGTGATCCAGACGCGGGCGACCGCCGTCTTGCGGCGGCCCGTGGCGTAGGTCTTCGTGGTCGCAGTGGCCATGGGGACTCGTTCCTATCCTAGATCGCGAGCGGGCGGGGCTTCTGCGCCGTGTGATCGTGCGCGGCGCCGCGGTAGATCTTCAACTTCTTGATGATGCGGCGGCCGAGCGGGCCCTTGGGCAACATGCCCCAGACCGCCTGCCGGATCGCGCGCTCGGGATCGTCGGCGATGACGTGCTTGGCCAGCTTGCGCTGGAGGCCGCCCGGATAGAGCGTGTGCCGGTAGTACACCTTGGTGTCCGGCTTGGTGCCGGTCAGCTCGACGCCGCCGGCGTTGATGACGACCACGAAGTCACCCATGTCGACGTTGGGCGTGTAGGTCGGCTTGTGCTTGCCGCGCAGGACCATCGCGATCTTGGTGGCGGCGCGCCCCAGGGTCTGGCCCTGGAGGTCGACGACGTACCACTCGCGCTGGGCCTCGCCGGCTTCCTTGGTGAGCCAGAAGCTCTTCTGCGTCTGCGTCATGGGGATTCCGTGTAGCGACCCGCCGGAGGACCCGGCAGGAAGGCGGATCGTCTACAGGCTCCAGGGCCCGGAGTCAAGCTGCATAGGAGGACGACGCGGCGACGTAACCCGTGGTAACACGCGGGGGTGGCCCGGATCGGCTTCGTGCTCAAGCCCGACGCGACGGAGGCCGAACCGCTGCTCGGGGAGCTGGTCGCCTGGCTCGTGGGTGCCGGCCACCAGGCCGTGGTGACCGGCGAGGACCGGGTCACGCCGCAAGGTGCCGAGATCGTTCCCGAAGCTCGACTGGGCATGCTCGACATGCTCGTCGCGCTCGGCGGCGACGGCACCATGTTGCGCGCGAGCCGGGCCGTCGGGGACACCGGCGCGCCGGTCCTCGGCGTCAACCTGGGCCAGCTCGGCTTCCTCGCCGGGTTCGCCCCGCACGAGGCTCGCGCCGCCCTCCAGGAGGCGATCGAGGGCAAGCTGCGGATCGAGGATCGCAGCCGGCTCGCGGTCACGATGCGGCGCGCGAGCGGCGACACGCTCGAGCGCACCGCCCTCAACGACGCGGTCGTGCACCAGGGCGCGATGGCGCGCATCGTCCACGCCATGGCGTGGATCGACGACGCGCTCGTCGCCGAGTACCGCGCCGACGGGCTCATCGTGGCGACGCCGACGGGCTCGACCGCCTACAACATGGCGGCGGGCGGCCCGATCCTCATCCCCGGCGCCGACGGCATGACGCTCACGCCGATCTGCGCCCACTCGCTCACCAACCGCCCGCTCGTGTGCCCCGCCGAGTCGGTGATCCGCATCGAGCCCGGGCCGGGCTCGCGCGACGTCGTGCTCACGGTCGACGGGCAGTGGGCGGTCCCGTTCGCGCCCGGGGATCGCGTCGAGATCACCGCCGCCGCGATGCCGCTCCGCCTGTTCGTCGGGCCGCAGACCTTCTTCGACGTCATGCGCGACAAGCTCCACTGGGGCCTGCGTGGCGCGCGCTGACGCGATTCCAGGGACTGAACCTTTGCACAGTGTCAGCCCGGAGCGGTAGAAACGACGGGTGCTGCGCTACCTCCGGGTCACCAACTTCGCGATCCTGAGTGATGTCACCGTCGAGCTGGGCGAGGGCCTGGCCGTGCTCACCGGCGAGACCGGGGCCGGCAAGTCGCTCATCGTGGAGGCGGTCAACCTGCTCCGCGGCGGGCGGGCGTCGGCGGACATCCCGCGGGCCGGAGCCCAGGAGGCGGTGGTCGAGGCGATCTTCGAGATCCCGGAGGACCTGCGCGCGCGCGTGCGTGGGGTGCTGGTGGCGGCCGGGCTGCCGCTCGCCGGCGACGACG
>JAIOII010001013.1 GCA_019912685.1 Kofleriaceae bacterium | reverse complement strand
GTGCGCCGCTCGCCCAGCGCCGTGCGCCGCCCGACCGACGGCTCCGCCAGGTTCGCGAGCTGCGCGCGGATGATGTCGTCGAGTCGCTTGCCGGTCGGCGTCGACAGGTCGACGACGTAGGCGACCGCCTCGGCGACGTCGAGCGCGGTGGTCACGATGCTCGACTCGTACGTCAGCTCGGTCAGCGCGCGCAGCATCACCGCCGGCCGCGGCGGGCGATCGCCGGGGCGCCGCGCCAGCGCCTGGTGCAGGATCTCGTCGAGCCGCGCCGGCAGCCCGCGCCTCACCTCGGACGCCTTCGGCAGCGGCATCTCGTGGATGTTGCGGAGGATGTCCTCGGCCTCGTCGCCCGGGAACAGCTTCTCGCCGGTGAAGAGCTCGTACATCACCGACGCCGCCGAGAACATGTCGCTGCGCGTGTCGAGCGGCTCGCCGCGCGCCTGCTCCGGCGACATGTAGCGCCACTTGCCCATCACCTTGCGCCGCCCGCCCGCCGACGCCACGCGCCCGGGCTGCGCCGCGACCGCGATGCCGAAGTCGGCGATCTTCACCTCGCCGGCCTTCGACAGGAGGATGTTCGACGGCGACACGTCGCGGTGGACGACGCCGTGCGAGTGCGCGAAGTCGAGGCCGCGCGCGAGCTCGATCGCGATCTGGAACGCGGCCGGCAGCGGCACGCGCTCGTGACGCTCCTTGAAGCGGCGGAGCAGCGCGGCCAGATCGAGGCCGTCGACGTACTCCATCGCGATGAACAGCGACCCGGCGAAGCGGCCGAAGTCGAAGACCTGGACGACGTTGGTGTGCGAGAGCCGCACCGCGACCTTGGCCTCGGCGATGAAGCGCTCCTCGAACTCGGGGTCGCGCGCGAGCTCGGGGAGGATGCGCTTGATCGCCAGCGTCTTCTCGAACCCGTGCGCCCCGTACGCCTTGGCGAGGAAGACCTCCGCCATGCCTCCGACCGCGATGCGATCGAGCACGTCGTATCTCTCCAGGCTCTTCTGAGGGACCTCCGCCATTCCGCGTCGTGGCCTATAGTAGGAGTATGGCCAGCGCGATGACGCGAGGCGCGGCGAAACATGCCACGAACCCGGGGGCCGGCGCGCTGACTCTGTGCCTGTTCGCCGTGCTCGCCGCGCTGGCGTCGCCGGCCGCGGCCGACGAGCGGCCCGTGCTCGTCATCGATGCGACCGGCTCCGACGAGGGGCGCGCCATGGTGGCGCGCATCGAGAAGCACCTCGGTCCCGATCCGCTGCTCGCGCCGGTGCCCGACCTGTTTCGCCTGCCGCTCGCGGCGCCTACAGGCACCGACACGTCGTGGAAGGCCGAGGAGGCGACGCTCGCCGAGACGCGCAAGCTCCTGACACCCATCGGCTATCGCCAGGCGGCGGCGATGGCGCAGGACGCACAGAACCGGCTGGCGCGCTTCGCGGACGATCCCGCGGCGCGCGCGCTCATCGCCGAGCTGGCGCTGGTGCAGGGCCTCGCGGTCGCGGGCGAGCGCGGTCTCGACGCGGCGCGTCCTTACTTCCTGCTCGTGCATCGGCTCACGCCCGGACGCACGCTCGACCCCGGTCGTTACCCGCCGGAGGTCGTGAGGACGTTCGCCGAGTCGGCGGTCACGGGGGCGACCGGGCGCGTGACGATCACCGCGGTCGGCGCGACGGAGATCCTGATCGACGGCGTCGTCGTCCCGGGCGGCGAGCCGGTCGAGAACCATCCCGTGCCCGCGGGGCCGCACATCATCACCGTGCGCGGCGAGCGCGTGGTCAGCGCCGGCCGCCGCATCGACGCGATCGCGGCGAACACGGTGCGCGTGCCGTTCGAGATCGTCGAGGCGCCGCTCGCCGCTCGCCTCGCGCGCGCCCGCGATCGCCTCGTCGCGGCCCGCGAGGACGGCGCGCGCAACGTCGCCATCCGCGATCTCCTGGGCACGATCAAGACGGCGAGCCACGCCGTCGTCGTCGTGCGCGAGGGCGACGGCGACAGCGGGCCGCTCGCGGTGCGGCTCTTCACCGATCGCGGCGCGCTCGGACCGCCGCGCGAGGTGGGCGACGACGTCGCCGGCGCGGTCGCGCCGCTGCGCCCGATCAAGAAGCCGCCGCCCCGCGGGCCCGGCACCGGCAAGCCCGGCGGCGGCGGGATCGGCCGTGGCCCCGAGGTCCCGCCCGGCGAGCCGTGGTATCGACAGACGTGGTTCAAGGCGACGAGCGGCACGATCGCGGGCGTGGCCGCGGTCGTCCTGATCACGGCCATCGTCACGCGCGATCCGGGCACGAGCACGCTCCAGGGCGGCGTGGACATCGAGTGAGCCAGGTGAGCCAGCGGAGCTGCCTTGCCGGGCTCGCGCTCTGCGCCGGCGTCGCGGCGCTCGGTGGATGCGACGACTCGGTGCGCTTCCGCCTGCGCCTCGAGTGGCAGCGCCAGGGGCCCGGGCTCGCCCAGGCCTGTCCGACGATGCCGGACGGCGCCTACTCGTGCCACGCGATCCCGGTGTCGTGCGACCTGCGCGTGCGCGTGCGCATCCTCGGCGCGACCAACGGGCAGCCGTACTACTCCGAGTGCTTCACGATCCAGAGCGACGGCGACGCGTGCCAGCTCGCCGACATGCCGATCACGCCGCGCGAGATCCCGAACGAGATGGTGCGCGTGCAGGTGATCGCGTGGACGGTCGACGAGCTCCTGCGCAGCGGGATCGATCTCAGCGAGACCGACGGCTGCCCGGTCACGACCGAGTTCCACATCAACGGCCTGCCGCGCCTCGGCGACGATCCGACGGCGTCGCCGCCCGGCGTTCCCGTGCCCGCGCTCGCCGGCGAGAGCTACTTCGCGGTGGGCGAGAGCCCGGTGGCGACGGTCACGCTCGGCTGTCCGCGCTGGGACACGCTCGACGCGGCGAGCTGCCAGGCGAGCGCGCTGGCGCTCGAGGCCACGGTCCGCGATCCCCGCACCTTCGGCTCGGTGCCGCGCGCGCAGGCGCCCGACATGGACGTGCGCTTCGGCGCGCCGGTCGAGGACACCCCGGGCGTGTATCGCGTCGACCTGTCGCCCCAGTTCTTCACCGCCGGGCTCTCCCCGACCCCATCGGGGGCGCTCCTGTGGACCGGCGTGCTCGACACGCCGCCCGGCGGCACGAAGTGCCTGCGGGTCGGGATGCAGGGCGTGGCGGCGCCGACGATCACGTGCTTCCCGATCGCGAGCGCGGCGTCGCCGATTCGCGTGGACGGCTTCCTGGTCGGGCGCCTCATGCTGCGCGACGTCCTGAACCTCCAGCTCCTGTCCGACGTCCCCGAGGAGGGCATCGTCTTCGGCGTCGTGGTCGACGCGGCCGGTCAGCCGGTCCAGGGCGCGATGGTGTCGACGGTCGAGGGCGCGACCGTGGTCTACCCCGACGACAACCTGCAGACCGTCGGCTTCACCAGCACGAGCAGCAAGGGCTACTTCCTCTCGACCGACGCCGAGTACGAGTCGCTCTGGCGCGCCGACGCCCCGGGCGGCCTCATGAGCAACGGCGACGCGCGCGGTGGCCTGGTCAACGATCACGTGACGGTCGTCGTGCTCCAGCTGAACGGCGTCATCCCACCGCCGATCGACGCCGCGCTCGGCGGCGGCGATCCCGACGCCGGTGTCGACGCGCCGTGAAGGAGCAGTGGTGGCGCATCGCGTTCGGCGGCGCTGACGGCGCGCGGCTCGTCGTGGCGCCGGGCGATCACCTCGGCGCCGCGATCGGCGTCGCGGCGGTCCGGCTCGGCAAGCGCAGCGAGGTG
>JAIOII010001012.1 GCA_019912685.1 Kofleriaceae bacterium | reverse complement strand
GTGCTCGGCCGGCGTCGTGCTGAACGCGCTCATCAGCTCCGCGGTCTTGCCCGCGCCGAGGCTGTCGCCCGCGAGGTCCTGCCGCTCGAGCAGCTTGGCGAGGAGCGGCAGGTGGCGCGCCTCGAGCGGCTGCGCCGCGCTGACCGCGGCCTCGTAGCAGACCCGGGCGCGCTCCTCGTCGGAGAGCATCATGAGCGCCATGTCGCCGAGCGCCTCGAACAGGCGCATGCGCTCGGCGGGATCGTCGGTCGCCATCGCCTGGCGCGTGAGCAGGTCGGCGGCGCGCTTCGGATCGTTCTGCTCCATCGCCAGCTCGGCCATCGCCTGGAGCGCGGGCGCGTAGTTGGGGCGGAGCTCGAGCGCGCGCGCGTAGAGCGGCGGCGCCTTCTCGGGCCGGAGGCTGCGGATCTCGGCGAGCGCGGCGTGGTAGATGCCGACCGCGACGTCGCTCGCGTGGCGCGGCGCGTCCTCGTGGGTCGCGAGCGCGGACAGGTGGAGCGCGGCCTCGCGCCAGCGCCGCGCCTTGTAGCGGTTCTCGCCGAGCGCGAGCTTGATGAGGAGGTGGCCGCGGTGCAGGCGGTCGGCGGTGAGCAAGGTCTCGTAGGCGTCGTCGTCGCGGCCGAGCTTCTCGTAGGCCTGCGCGAGACGGCGGTGGAGCTCGGCGGTGACCGGCGGCGTCGCGCCCGGCACGCCCTCGGCGAGCGTGTCCTTCAGGAACTTCTCGAGGTCGTCCCAGCGCGAGGCGTCGGCGTAGAGGTCGGCGAGCGCGACGCCGACGCCGCACCGGCGACGCCCGTGGCGCGCGACGGCTCGCGCCCGTCGGTCGCGCTGTTCGCGACCACGCCGCGACCGCGCCGCCCGTCGACCGAGGAGCTCGGCGATCTCGATCTCTCGCGTGGCACGCGTCCGGCCACCGACGCGAACGAGGCGAGCGATGGCAGCGGCGGCAACGGCGCCAGCGCGGGCGTCGACCTCGACGAGGAGAACCTCCGCGTCGGCGACTCGACGCAGCCGATCGATCTCGACGAGCTGATGCCGGCGACGAGCCCGCAGCTGAGCGTCGGGAAGCGCCCCATCACCGTCGTCCCGACCCGCGCCGACCGCGGCGACAAGACGATGGAGCTCGACATCTCCGATCTCGCGCCGGTGCGAGGCGGCGCCATCACGCCGCTGCCGCCGCCTCGCCGGGGATCACGACGCGTGGGATCGCCTCGCCGAGCTGTACGAGACGCTCGCCGAGGACGCGCACACCGCCGAGGCCGCCGCCGACCTGCTGATGGAGGTCGCGGCGATCCGCGAGAAGCAGGACCAGCCGGCGCGCGCCGAGGCGCAGTACCGCCGCATCCTCGGCATGCGCCCCGACGACAGCGCCGCGCGCGCCAAGCTCGAGGCGCTCTACCGGAACGGCGGCCGCTGGGTCGAGCTCGCCGCGTCGCTCGAGGAGCGCACCGACCCGCGCCTCGGCACCGCGGCGCCCGAGGCCGAGCGCCCGGCGCTCCTGCGCGAGCTCGCCGCGATCTACGTCGATCACCTCGGCCACCCGCACGACGGCATCGACACGCTCGAGCGGCTCCGCCACCTGGCGCCGACCGACATCGGCGTGCTGAACGACCTCGGCGCGCTCTACGCGCGCGTCGGCCGCTGGAGCAAGGTGATCGAGACGTACTCGCGCATCGGCGAGATCGCCGAGGGCACGCCGCAGGCGCGCGAGTCGCTGCGCAAGATCGCGGCGATCTACGAGACCGAGCTCGAGCTCCCCGAGCGCGCGATCGACACGTACCAGCATCTCGTCACGCAGTGGCCCGACGACGCCGAGGCGTTCGCCGCGCTCGATCGCCTGTGCGAGGCGCAGGCGCGGTGGAGCGATCTCGTCGAGATCCTGCGTCGCCGGTCGGCGCTCGCCACCGTGCCCGACGATCGCGCGAAGCTGCTCGCGCGCCGCGCCGGCGTGCTGATGGAGTGGCTGAACGCGCCGGAGGAGGCCGCCGCGGCGCTGCGCCACGCGCGCACGATCATGCCCGATGACGGCGCGCTCGCCGAGCGCCTGGTCACCGCGCTCTACCAGGCGGCGCGCCACCGCGAGGCCGCCGCGGTGCTCGAGGGCCGCATCGCGTCGGCCGCCGACAAGAAGCTCGGCGCCGGCGAGCTCGCCGCCCTGCACATCCGGCTCGCACAGATC
>JAIOII010001011.1 GCA_019912685.1 Kofleriaceae bacterium | reverse complement strand
CGCCCGCGCTGGCCGAGGCGATCGCGTACGGCAACCTCAAGCTCCTGGCGCCGCTGCCGCCGGGGCATGCGGGCACCGGCGCCCACGATCCCGACGCCCGCCTCGACGACGAGGACTTCGCCCGCACCATCTACGCGATGGGGACCAGCCTCGCGACCTGGACCCAGGACGTGTTCGCGCGCGGGCTGTTCGCGCCGTCGGCGCGGGTCCTCGGCCTCACCAGCGAGGGCAACGAGGTCGCGTGGCGCGGCTACGCCGCCGTCGCCGCCGCCAAGTGCGCGCTCGAGTCCATCGCGCGCGCGATCGCGCTCGAGCTGGCGCCCTACGGCGTGCGCGCCAACGTGCTCCAGCCCGGCATCACCGACACGCCGGCCCTGCGGCTCATCCCGGGCAGCGAGCACATGAAGGCGGCGGCGATCGCGCGCAACCCGTGCGGGCGGCTCACCACCCCCGAGGACGTCGCCGGCGTGATCGCGCTGCTCTGCACCGACGAGGCCGCGTGGGTGAACGGCGCCGTCCTCCGCGTCGACGGCGGGGAGCGCATCGGTGGCTGACCTCGCGCGCCCGCTCTACGTGCACGGGGTCGGCCACTTCCACCCCGAGGACGTGATCGACAACCGGTTCCTCGAGGAGCTCGACATCGGCACCGACGACGCGTGGATCGTCGAGCGCGTCGGCATCCGCGCGCGCCGCACCGTCCTGCCGCTCGACTACATCCGAAGGACCAGGAACGCCGACGTCCGCGCCGGCGAGGAGGCGGCCCGCTACGACAACGCCGAGACCGGGCGCCGCGCCGCGAGCCACGCGCTCGCCCGCGCCGGGCTCACGGCCGCCGACGTCGGGCTGGTGATCGCGGGCGGCTGCACCCCCGGCATGGCCATCCCCGCCGAGGCCTGCCGCGTCGCCGCGGCGCTCGGGATCGAGGCGCCGGCGTTCGATCTCAACTCGGCCTGCTCGAGCTTCGGCGCGCAGCTGCACCTGGTCGCGTCGATGCGCGGGCTGCCGCCGTACGTGCTCGTCGTCAACCCCGAGAACACGACGCGGGTGATCGACTACCGCGACCGTGCGACCGCCGTGCTCTGGGGCGACGCCACCACCGCGGCCGTGGTCTCGACCGAGGTGCCGGCGCGGGTGCGCGTCGTCGAGACCACGCTGGCCTCGTCGCCGGCGGGCTGGCGCGCCGTCACGATCCCGCGGCACGGCCACTTCGCGCAGGAGGGCAACGTGGTCCAGCGCTTCGCGATCAAGACCACGCTCGCGTGCGTCGAGGCGCTGCTGCCGGCAGCGCGCGCCCACGCCGCGGCGCGCGGCGGGCGGGTGCGCGTGATCGGCCACCAGGCCAACCTCCTCATGCTGGAGGCGGTGGTGCGCCGCCTCGAGCTCGCGCCCGACGCGCACTGGTACAACGTCGATCGCTTCGGCAACACCGGCGCCGCCGGCGCGCCCAGCGTCCTGTCGGAGCGCTGGGACGAGCTCGCCGACGGCGACGCGATCGTGATGGCGCAGGTCGGCTCGGGGCTCACCTGGGCGAGCCTGCGCGTGGAGGTCGGATCCTGATGCGGTACGCCGAGTTCCTCGAGCAGCAGAGCTTCTCCAGGGAGCAGCTCCTCGCCCTGTCGCAGGGCAACCTCGTCGACGACGCGCCGGCGGAGCTCGTCCGCCTGCCGGCGCCGCCCATGCTGATGATCGATCGCGTCGTCGAGCTGACCCGCCAGGGTCCCCGCGGCCGCATCGTCGGCGAGCAGGACATCCACCTCACCGACTGGTTCTTCCACTGTCACTTCCGCGGCGATCCGGTCCAGCCCGGCTGCCTCGGGGTCGACGCGGTGTGGCAGCTGATCGGCCTCTACTGCGGCGCCTGCGGCGCGCCTGGCTCGGGCCGCGCGCTCGGCTGCAAGGAGGTCGAGTTCGCCGGGCAGATCCGCCCCTACAACCGCGTGGTCCGCTACGAGGTCGACATCCGCCGCTTCAGCCTCCTGAAGGAGTCGGGGTCGTCGGTCGCGATCGGCAGCGCGCGGGTGCTCGTCGACGGCGAGCACATCTACACGGTCAAGGACGCCAAGGTCGGCACGTTCCGCGGCATCGCGTACCCCGACTACCCGGCGCGCTCGGCCAACAGCGTGGGTGGCATCCTCGACCGCGGGGGTGCGCCGTGACCGCGCTCGCCGCCGAGGAGGTGCTCGCGCTCCTGCCGCAGCAGCCGCCGTTCCGCTTCCTCGACCGGCTGGTCGAGCTCGACGACGTGCACGCGGTGGGCGAGTACACGTTCCGCGCCGACGAGTCGTTCTACGCCGGGCACTTCCCCGGCGATCCGGTCACGCCCGGCGTGATCCTGCTCGAGACCATGTGCCAGACCGGGCTGGTCGCGCTCGGCATCTACCTGCTCGCGCTCGAGCGGCCGCGCGCCGAGGTCGAGGGCACCGTGACGCTCTTCACCGACGCGCAGGTCGAGTTCGAGCGGGTGGTCCGGCCCGGCGACACCGTCCGCGTGCTCGCCGAGAAGCTCGTGTGGCGGCGGCGCAAGCTCAAGTCGAGCGTGATCCTCGTGCTCGCCGACGGCACCTCCGTCGCGCGCGGCACCGTCTCCGGAATGGGAGTCCCTCGCCATGGCTGAGAACCGAGTCGTCGTCACCGGGCTCGGCGTGGTCGCCCCGAACGGGGTCGGCCTGCCCGCCTTCACCGCCGCGCTGCGCGAGAGCCGGAGCGGCATCACCTTCCACCAGCACCTCGCCGACGCCGGCTTCGGCTGCCAGGTCGGCGGCATCCCGGAGGGCATCGGCGAGCTGCAGCGCCGCTACCTCACCGAGGAGCAGCTGTTCGCGATGAACCCCAACATGGTGTACGCGGCGATCGCCGGGATCGACGCGTGGACCGACGCCGGCCTCGCGCGGCTACCGACCGACGCCGACGAGGTCGACTGGGACACCGGCGCGATCGTCGGCACCGGCATCGGCGGCATCGACACCGTCGCCGAGAAGCTCGCGCCCAGGGTCGACGCCGGCAAGGTCGGCCGGCTCGGCAGCACGATGGTCGAGCAGATCATGTCGTCGGGCAACACCGCGCGCCTCGCCGGCCTGCTCGGGCTCGGCAACCAGGTCTCGACCAACTCGAGCGCGTGCTCGACCGGCACCGAGGCGATCATCGACGCGTTCCTGCGCATCCGCGGCGGCCACGCCCAGCGCATGCTCGCCGGCGGCTCCGAGGGGCCGTCGAAGTACACCTGGGCCGGCTTCGACGCGATGAAGGTCCTGAACCGGACCCGCAACGCGACGCCGGCCGAGGCGTCGCGCCCGATGAGCGCGAGCGCGGCCGGCTTCGTGCCCGGCGCCGGCGCCGGCGTGCTGATGCTCGAGAGCCTGGCCAGCGCGGAGCGGCGCGGCGCCCGCATCTACGCCGAGGTGCTCGGCGGCCACGTCAACTGCGGCGGCCACCGGATGGGCGGCAGCATGACCGCCCCCAACCCGACCGGCGTCCGGCGCTGCATCCGCGGCGCGGTCGCGATGGCCGGGATCCGTCCCGACGAGATCGACGCGATCAACGGCCACCTGACCGCGACCTTCGCCGACCCGCACGAGGTCGCGAGCTGGTCGGCGGCGCTCGAGCTGCCGCCGGAGCGGATGCCGCTGCTGCACGCGACCAAGTCGCTCGTCGGCCACACGCTGGGGGCGGCCGGCGGCATCGAGAGCGTGACCTGCGTGCTCGAGCTGCACCACCGCTTCGTGCACGGCTCGCTCAACTGCCACGACCTGCACCCGGCGCTGGCGGCCTACGCCGCGCGCATCCCCCACGCCACCGTCGACGTGCCGTCGCTGCGGGTGATCGCCAAGGCCAGCTTCGGCTTCGGCGACGTCAACAGCTGCGTCGTCTTCCGGCGCTTCGACGCCTGACCCTTCGTCCCCGACGCCACCACGCAACCCAGGAGTCACCGATGAACGAGCAGCAGATCTTCTCCGAGGTCGTCACGATCCTCACCCCCTTCGTCAAGGCGAACGCCGGCAACATCACCGCCGACAGCTCCATCCTCAAGGACCTCCAGGTCAACTCCGCCCGCCTGGTCGACATCGTGATCGAGATCGAGGACAAGTTCGGGATCGAGGTGAAGGACGAGGACGCCGACTCGATCCGCACCGTCGGCGACGCCGTGTCGCTGGTCCTGGCCAAGCAAGCCGCGGCGTGAGCGCGGCCTGGCTGGTCGGCAACGACGTCGTCGATCTGCGCGTGCCCGAGAACGCGTCGGTGGGTCACCGCCCGCGCTTCCTGGCGCGCGTCTGCGACGAGGACGAGCAGGCGCGCGTGCGCGCCGCCGCCGATCCGGTCGCCGCGCTGTGGGCGCTGTTCGCGGCGAAGGAGGCGGCGTACAAGGTCGTCAGCAAGCTGCGGCCGGGCGCCATCCTCGCCCACCGCCGCTTCCGCGTCGCCGCCGCCCAGGCGTTCGAGGACATCGAAGCGATCGACGCCGACGGCGTTCGCCTGGCGCTGTGGCTCGACGTCGACGTGGCGGCCGGCCGGGTCCACGCGGTCGCCTCCACGCGGGCACCGCGCCCGCTCGTCACGATCGAGCAACTCGCCCCGGCGCTCGCGGAGGTCGCCGAC
>JAIOII010001010.1 GCA_019912685.1 Kofleriaceae bacterium | reverse complement strand
GCCCGGGCGGGACCGTGTCGTAGAGCGGCGCGGCGAGGCGCCGCTCTACGACACGGTCCCGCCCGGGCTGACCGGCGCGCGCGCGATCGTCGAGGTGCTGACGACGCACCTGCAGATGCTCGGCCATCACGGCCCCGCGCTGCCGCACGCGCCCGACGGCGTGAAGGTCGTGCACGCGTCGCCGCCGGGCGTCCGCTTCTACCGCTTCCTCTACGACGCGGTCGGCGCGCCGTGGCACTGGTACGATCGCAAGCGCTGGCCCGACGAGCAGCTCGCCGCCGTCGTCGATGATCCGAAGGTGGCGGTGCACGTCCTCTGGCGCCACGGCGTGCCCGCCGGCTACGTCGAGCTCGATCGCCGCGTCGCGCGCGAGTGCGAGGTCTCCTACTTCGGCCTGTTCCCCGAGGCGATCGGGCACGGCCTGGGGACGTGGTTCCTGCGGTGGGCGATCCGGGAGGCGTGGAAGGACGAGTCGCTCGCGCGGCTGTGGGTGCACACGTGCACCCTCGATCACCCGTCGGCGCTGGGCGTGTACCAGAAAAGCGGCTTCCACCCGTTCGCCCACGAGCGACATCGGCAGTACATCATCGCGACGTAGATGCACCACGACACCGCACTCATCGCGATGATCGCGGCCGGCATCGGCCTGGCGTTCGCGCTCGCCCTCGTCGCCACGCGGCTGCGGCTGCCGCCGCTGGTCGGCTACGTCCTCGCGGGCGTCCTCATCGGCCCGTTCACCCCCGGCTTCCAGGCCGACCTCGCGCTCGCCCAGCAGCTCTCGGAGATCGGCGTCATCCTCCTCATGTTCGGCGTCGGCATCCACTTCTCGCTCGCCGATCTGCTCGCGGTCCGCCACATCGCGATCCCGGGCGCGGTCGCGCAGATCACGATCGCGACCCTGCTCGGCGCGCTCATCGCGTGGTGGTGGGGCTGGCCGTGGGGCTCGGGCATCGTGTTCGGGCTCTGCCTGTCGGTCGCGAGCACGGTCGTGCTCCTGCGCGCGATGGAGTCGCGCGGGATGCTCGACTCGATCGACGGGCGCATCGCCGTCGGCTGGCTGATCGTCGAGGACATCGCGACGGTCCTCGTGCTCGTCCTCCTGCCGGCCCTCGCCGAGACGCTCGGCGGCCGGGCGCCGGCCAGCGGCTCGGCGGGGCTGCTCGAGACGCTCGGGCTCACCATCGCCAAGGTCGCGGCGTTCATCGCGCTCATGGCCGTCGTCGGCAGCCGGGTCGTGCCGTGGCTGCTCGAGCGCGTCGCGCGCATGGGCTCGCGCGAGATGTTCACGCTGTCGGTGCTCGCGGTCGCGCTCGGCATCGCCTTCGGCGCCTCCGCCCTCTTCGGCGTGTCGTTCGCGCTCGGCGCGTTCCTCGCCGGCATGGTCGTCAACAGCTCCGACCTGAGCCACGAGGCGGCGAGCGACGCGCTGCCGCTCCAGGACGCGTTCTCCGTCCTCTTCTTCGTCGCCGTCGGCATGCTGCTCGACCCCAGCATCCTCGTCGACGATCCCGTCGCGGTGCTGATGGTCGTGCTCGTCGTGATGCTCGGCAAGTCGATCGCCGCCTTCTTCATCGTGGTCGTGTTCCGCCACACCGTGCGGACGGCGCTCACGATCTCGGCGAGCCTCGCGCAGATCGGCGAGTTCTCGTTCATCCTGGCGGCGCTCGCGATGGGCCTGGGCCTCCTGCCCGCCGAAGGGCACACGCTCATCGTCGCCGGCGCGATCCTCACGATCAGCCTCAACCCGCTCGCGTTCTGGGCCGCGGACCGGGCGGCCGACTGGATGAGCCAGCGGCCCCGGCTGGTCGCCGCGCTCGAGCGCGACACCGGCGCGATCCCGATCTCGCCGCCGGGTCTCGGCGACGACGGCCCGCGCGACCACGCGATCGTCATCGGCTCCGGCCGCGTGGGCGGCGCGATCGGAGACATCCTCCAGCGACTCCAGTACCCGTTCGTGACGATCGATCACAGCCGCGAGCGCGTCCTGCACCTGCGCGAGCGCGGCGTGAACGCGGTCTTCGGCGATGCGGCGCGACCGGGCGTGCTCGCGGTCGCCCGCCCCGACCGCGCGAAGCTCCTCGTCATCGCGACGCCCGACCCGTACCAGGCGAGCGCGATCATCTCCCGCGCCCGCGCCGCCAACCCCGACATCGAGATCCTGGCCCGCGCCCACGGCCGCGACGAGCGCGCGTACCTCGAGAAGCGCGGCGCGACCGTCGCCCTCGTCGGCGAGCACGAGCTGGCGTTCTCGCTCGCCCACCAGGCGCTCCTGCGCCTCGGCTGCGCCGACGACGACGCCGACGTCGCCGTCGACGAGGCCCGCCACCGCGGCTAGGCGCGAGACGCAGGCGGCGGGCCGGAAGGATCGCTCACGACGATCGGATCGACCGCCATCGGGCGGAAGTGCGGGCGCACCTCGCCGACGGCGTAGAGCGAGCCGGCCACGACGACGAGGCCACCCTGCCCGGCGGTCACGCGCGCGGCCTCGAC
>JAIOII010001009.1 GCA_019912685.1 Kofleriaceae bacterium | reverse complement strand
GCGCTCGCGCGCGCGTTCGACCGCGGCGCGTTCGCGACGGCGGCCGAGCTCGTCGGCGTCGCCCGCACGCTCGTCGAGATGACCGTCGCGTACGTCAAGCTGCGCCAGCAGTTCGGCAAGGCCGTCGGCAGCTTCCAGGCGGTGAAGCACCAGCTCGCCGAGGCCCACGTCGGCATCGAGCTGGCGCGCCCATGCGTCCACCGCGCCGCGTGCGCGCTCGCCCGCCGCGAGCCAGACCACGCGATCCACGTGTCGATGGCCAAGGCGTACGCCTCCGACGCGGCGACCCGCGCGGCGCGCGCGGCGCTCCAGTGTCACGGCGCGATCGGCTATTCGTTCGAGTACGACCTCCACCTGTGGATGAAGCGCGCGTGGGTACAGGCCGCCGCCTACGGCGACGCCGCCTGGCACCGCGCGCGGATCGGAGCCTCCCTTGTCTAGCGCATACATCGTCGACGCCGTCCGCTCGCCCGTCGGGCGCAAGAAGGGCGGCCTGTCCGCCGTCCACCCCGCCGATCTCGGCGCCCACGTCCTGCGCGCGCTCGTCGAGCGCAGCGGCATCGACCCCGCCGTCGTCGAGGACGTCGTGTTCGGCTGCGTCGACACCATCGGCCCGCAGGCCGGCGACATCGCGCGCACGTGCTGGCTGGCCGCCGGCCTGCCCGATCACGTCCCTGGCGTCACGGTCGATCGCCAGTGCGGCTCGTCGCAGCAGGCCGTCCACTTCGCCGCGCAGGCGGTGATGAGCGGGACGGCGGACGTCGTCATCGCGGGCGGCGTGCAGAACATGTCGATGATCCCGATCGGCGCGGCGATGACGTCGGCGCAGCCGCTCGGCTTCGGCGACCCGTTCAGCGGGTCGAAGGGCTGGAAGGCGCGCTACGGCGATCGCATGGTGTCGCAGTTCCACGCCGCCGAGATGATCGCGGAGAAGTGGCAGTGCTCGCGCGACGACATGGAGGCGTTCGCGTACGAGAGCCACCAGCGCGCGATCGCGGCGATCGACGCGGGCCGGTTCCGGCGCGAGATCGCGCCGGTCGGCGAGGTCGCGGTCGACGAGGGGCCGCGTCGCGACACGACGCGGGAGAAGATGGCGACGCTCCAGCCGCTCGCGCAGGGCGGCCGGCTGACCGCGGCGGTGGCGAGCCAGATCTCCGACGGCGCGGCGGCGCTGCTCGTCGTGAGCGAGGCTGCGCTCTCGGCGCACGGCCTCACGCCGCGCGCGCGCATCCACCACATGAGCGTGCGCGGCGACGATCCGATCTGGATGCTGACCGCGCCGATCCCGGCGACGAGGCACGCACTGCAGAAGACCGGCATGTCGATCTCGGACATCGATCTGATCGAGATCAACGAGGCGTTCGCGCCGGTCGTGCTCGCGTGGCAGAAGGAGCTCGGTGTCGACCTCGCGAAGGTGAACGTGAACGGCGGCGCGATCGCGCTCGGCCACCCGCTCGGCGCGACCGGCGCGCGCCTCATGACGTCGCTCCTCCACGAGCTCGAGCGCCGCGGCGCCCGCTACGGCCTGCAGACGATGTGCGAGGGCGGCGGCCAGGCGAACGTCACGATCATCGAGCGCCTCTGACCCACGCCGCCGCCCGCCGACCCGAAGGCCGAGGCCGCCGCGCTGAACGAAGCCGGCAAGGCGGCGATGTTCGACAAGCGTTACGACGAGGCGCTCGTCGCGTTCACGCGCGCGGTCGCGCTGGACCCGACGCCCGGGCACTACTTCAACCTCGGCGTCGCCCAGTACCAGCTCGACCAGTGTGCCGCAGCCCTCGCGTCGTTCGACCGCGTCCTCGACAGCAACGCGGACCAGGCGCTCAAAGAGAAGACCAGGAAGATGAAGGAGCGCTGCTGACCGGTCACGCGTTCAGCGGAACGAGCCCATTCCCCACGCGGAGCTCATCGTCGCGACGTTCACGCAGATCGCGTAGAACGTGAAGCTCTGCGCAGCCGCATCGTCGTTACGCACCTGCGCGTTCCACACCGAGGCGTTCTGTGGGTAGCTCGCGACGATGGACGTCTGCGCGGCGAAGTTCGCTGGGCGCGAGCCGCCGGCGATCGCGCGCTTGCCGCCGGGGCAGGTGACCGCGGCGCCGCCGACCTGGCCGGGATTGATGTTGAGTGTCATCGACACGATCTGATGATCACTCATGCCCGGGGGCCCTGCTGGCCCCAGTGGCCCCGCCGGGCCGACCGGCCCCTCCGGACCGCGCGCTCCTGCAGTGCCGGCTTCGCCGGGCTCGCCCTGCGGTCCCTGCGGACCCGTCTCACCTTGTAGCCCCTGCGGACCCATCGGACCCATCGCACCGATCGCACCTTGTTCACCTTGCGGTCCCGCCGGTCCCATCGGACCGATCGCTCCAACGTCGCCTTGCGGTCCCATCGGGCCCATCGGACCGATCGCACCTTGTTCACCTTGCGGTCCCGCCGGTCCCATCGGACCGATCGCACCTTGTTCACCTTGCGGTCCCATCGGTCCCATCGGGCCGATCGGACCGACCTCTCCCTGATCGCCTTGCGGTCCCATCGGCCCCATCGGACCGACGTCGCCTTGCGGTCCGATCGGTCCCATCAGGCCGACCGCGCCTTGTTCACCTTGCGGTCCCATCGGGCCCATCGGACCGACGTCGCCTTGCGGTCCGATCGGTCCCATCAGGCCGACCGCGCCTTGTTCACCTTGCGGTCCCATCGGGCCCATCGGACCGATCGCACCTTGTTCACCTTGCGGTCCCATCGGTCCCATCGGCCCCATCGGACCGACGTCGCCTTGCGGTCCGATCGGTCCCATCAGGCCGACCGCGCCTTGTTCACCTTGCGGTCCCATCGGTCCCATCGGTCCGATCGGACCGACCTCGCCCCGATCGCCTTGCGGCCCCATCGGTCCGATCGGCCCCATCGGACCGACGTCGCCTTGCAGACCCTGCGGACCTTGCGGACCGACCGGTCCCGTCGGACCGATCGCACCTTGTTCACCTTGCGGACCCATCGGACCCATCGGCCCCATCGGACCGACGTCGCCTTGCAGACCCTGCGGACCTTGCGGACCCACCTCGCCTTGCGGACCCACCTCGCCTTGCGGACCGGTGGGACCCTCGGCGCCGAGCGTCACGTCGAGGATGTCGTACCGGAAACCGCGCTCGACGGTGAGTCGGTAGTGCCCTGGCTCCCACGCCGGCAGCGCGACCTCGACGCGTGTGTTGGTCACCGAGAGCACCGTGAGCTCGACCTCGGCGCCATCCGCGTCGGTCAGCGACACGATGACCGACGTCCCGAAGCCGAAGCCGTTGATCGTCATGAACGGCTCCGCCGGATCACCGTGGGTCACGGCGCTCGTCACCTCGAGGCCGTTCACCTCGATCGGATCGCGCTCACCACGAGCGCCGTTCATGCGATCCGCTGCGGCTGATGTGCCATCACGGGCGCGCGCGCCGCCTTGCGGGGCCTCCGCGCTCGCTCCGTCCAGCGCGCCGGGCTCTCCTCCCGATTCGCATCCGAACACCAACCCGACGGCGACAACATACGCGATCGATCCGAGCGTGAGCTTCATCGTGCGGACCACGCTCTGCTTCTCGTCGTCAGAACGCAAGCCGTATTAACGCCAGAACCATGGCAGACGATCGTCTCGCAATCGCGCTCCCGTCGCCGTCGATCGCGCGCGTAAGGACGCGCACTCGTCGTCGGCATCGTTACCCGTGGCGAAGGGCGCTGCCGGTAGGGACACGCGATATCGTCGCCGCCATGCGCACACACCTCGCCGTTCCGCTTCTGCTGCTCGTCGCCGTCGCGGCTCACGCGCAGCCGGCCAAGCCCTTGAAGCGAGCACCGCGCGTCGATCCCGACGCGAAGGCGATCGAGCAGACGGCGCGCGACTACATCGAGGGCTGGTACGAGGGCAATCCCGAGCGCATGGCGCGCGCGGTTCATCCCGAGCTCCAGAAGCGGATCGTCATCACCGAGGCGGGCGTGAGCCGGATCGAGAACATGGGAGCGTCGAAGCTCGTCGCGAACGTGCGCGCGGGCGGCGGCACGAAGACGCCTGCCGCGAAGCAGAAGAAGGAGGTCACGATCCTCGATCGCTACGAGAACGCGGCGAGCGTGAAGGTCGTCGCGAGCGACTGGGTCGACTACCTTCACGTCGCGCGCGTCGACGGAAGGTGGGTCATCGTCAACGTGCTGTGGGAGCTGACGCCGAAGACGCCGCCGAAGACGCCGTGACGCGAGGGGGAGCGTCCCCTCAGAAGGCGTGGAGGCGAGCGAAGCGGTCGCGGTGGTACGCGGGGGCGCCGAAGGTGAGCTCGGCGACCTTGGCGCGCTTGTAGTAGAGGCCGACGTCGAGGTCGTCGGTGACGCCGATGCCGCCGTGCATCTGGATCGCCTCGGCGGAGACGAGGGTGAAGGTGTCGGAGGCGCGCGCCTTGGCGGCGGAGACGAGGGCCGCGGCGTCCGGGGTGGCGCGATCGATGGCGACGAGGGCGGCCCGCACGACGGAGCGCGTGAGCTCGAGCTCGCAGAACATGTGCGCGGCGCGGTGCTTGAGCGCCTGGAACGAGCCGATCGCGACGCCGAACTGGTGGCGTTGCTTCAGGTACTCGATCGTCGTGCGGAAGACGGCGTCGGCGGCGCCGAGCATCTCGGCGGTGAGCGCCGTCGTGGCGCGCTCGACGAGCGCGTCGAGGAGGTCGGCGCCGCGATCGGGCGCGCCGAGGACGTCGGCGGTGGGCACGGTCACGGCGGCGAACCGCACGCGCGCGGCGCCGCGACTGTCGACCATCGCGAGGGGCTCGACGCTGACGCCGGCCGCGTCGCGCTCGACGACGAAGAGGGTCAGGCCGTCGCGATCGCCCGGCGCCCCCGCGGTGCGCGCGGCGACGACGAGCAGGTCGGCGGCGGAACCGTCGAGGACGAACGTCTTCTCGCCGTCGAGGATCCAGCCGC
>JAIOII010001008.1 GCA_019912685.1 Kofleriaceae bacterium | reverse complement strand
CCCGGCGGCCGGCCGAACGGTCGCCGCCACGCGAGCCAGGCCTGACGCGGGAGACCGACGAGGAACCGCGCGGTCGCGCCGAGGCGCTTGCCGGTCGTGTCGTACGCGACGGCGTCGGACCAGATCCACGCGACCGTCCAGCGCACGCCGGCGCCGACGTACAGCGGATACAGGAGGCGCACGCGCCACGGGTGGTAGCGCGCGAGCACGTGGTGCACGAACGTGAGGAAGCGCTGGTAGAAGCCCGCCGCCGTGGCGAAGCGCTTGCCCAGCCCGCCGGGCAGCTCCATCCGGCGCTCGAGCGTCGCGCGCGGATCGAAGACGAGGTGCTCGCCGGCGGCGAGCCGGCCGGCGAGGCGGTACGCGAGCGACGCCTCGTCCTCGATCGGCGTGTCCTCGTCCCAGCCGCCGAAGCGCTCGAACACGGAGCGGCGGATCGCGCCGCCGGTGCCGTGCACCCAGTCGACGCGGCACGGGCGATCGTGGCGCGCGTACGTGTACGCGACGCGCGTGATCGGCGCGAGGCGCATGCAGCGTCGCCACGCGTAGAACCGGTAGAGCGTGCCCGGCTCGCGATCGCCCCAGCGGTGCCGGGCCGTCGCGCCCACGCAGCGGGGATCCTCGCGGAACGGCCGCTCCATCGCGGCGAGGAAGTCGGATCCGCCCGGCAGGTCGTCGTCGTCGATGAAGACGACGACGTCGCCGCGCGTGTGCTCGACGCCGACGTTGCGGGCGCGGGCGCCGCCCAGGGGCGCGGAGCGCACGACGCGAAGCCGCGGATCGCGCTCGAGCCCGGCCAGCCGCGCCGCCGCGTCGGCCGGCACGTCGGTGCTCTGCTCGACCACGATCACCTCGAACGCGTCGTGATCCTGCGCGAGCAGCGCCTCGACCAGCTCGCACAGCCACGGCAGCCGGTTGTACGAGCGGATGACGACGGACACGCGCGGCTCAGGCAAAGCGCGCGCCTCCGCGCACGGCGGCCACGTGCGCCGGGATGACGACGGCGAAGCCGGCGACCGCGCCGATCGCGAAGCCGATCACCGCGACGATCGGCAGGCCGGCCACGGCGAGCACGAAGGCGCCGGCGTCGACGAAGTCGCGGCCGGCGACGATGCGGCCGAGCGCGAGCCCGCGGCCGCCGCCGTTCAGCACCTTCATGTAGTGCTGCGTGTTGGGCGTGCCGAGCACGCGGACGCAGTACCAGTACATCGGCGCCATCGTCGACGCGGTGAGCACCGCGCTGGCGATCGCGATCGGCCAGATCGGCAGCCCGGGGAACGCCGGCGCGACGTGGCTGCCGAGCGCCACCATGAGGCACAGGCGCAGGAAGTCGTCGCTCACGGCGTCGAGCCACGCGCCGAGCTTCGAGCCCTGCAGGCGCAGGCGGGCGAGCTCGCCGTCGACGTTGTCGAGGAGCCCGCTCACCCACGCCATGATCGAGATGCCGAGCAGGTGGAGGCCGTAGCCGGGTCGTGACGCGATGACGCACCCGAGCTGGCCGATGAGGATCGACGCGATCGTGATCTGGTTGGGCGAGAACGGGAGGCGCACGAACAGCCGCGTGAGCGGGCGGGCGAGCGGCCGGTACACGTAGCGCGTGAGCGGGGCGTCGAGCAGCGGCTTGTTGACGAACTGCCACAGCCACGCGTCGGCGGCGCGGCGCTCGCTCGCGCTGCCGGCCGGATGCCGCGCCGTCGGCGGCAGCGCCGCGACGGCGCCCGGCTC
>JAIOII010001007.1 GCA_019912685.1 Kofleriaceae bacterium | reverse complement strand
GCCGCTTCGACCGCCTCCATGAGCAGCTGGTTCAGCGGGCCGAGCGGATCCGGGTAGGCCTTGGGCTCGGGCAGCCGGTGCACGATGAAGAGCGCCGCGCCGGGACCGAACAGATCGACGAACGCCGGGCGACCCTGCGCGCCGCTGGAGCGCGCGCCGATGACGCGGCCGGCCTTGATCCAGACCGTGCCGTGCTCGCGTCCGTCGTTCGTCTGCAGCTGGACCGCCGTGTACTGGCGGCTCATCCCGATCACCTGGAGCACGTCGGCGAGCGTGAACTCGTCGAGGCTGCCCCGCATCACGATCGTGGTTTCACTCATGTTCCTGAGACCTCCCGTCGCGCGGCCGCCGGGCGGGCGACGACCGTGCCGTCGCCGACCGCGCACTTGCCCATCTTCATCGTCGTCGCGAGCAATCCGTACACGCGCGTCCATGCGTCGCGCACCTCGGCGGTGAACGCCTCGCCGAGGCCGTAGTCGAGCGTCCACAGGAGCGCGGCGCCGACGCTGTCGTAGGACGCGTCGCTCACGTGGTACAGGTCGGCGTGGCGCCGCCCGAGCGCCAGCACGACGAGGAACAGATCGTCGTCGGTGTCGACCTGCTCGCGCCACGTCTCGTCGGGCCAGTCGAGCGACTTCACGATGAACGCGAGCATCGCGAGCAGCTTCTTCTTCTGCGGCGTCATGTCCTCGGCGAAGAGGGTGCGCGCCGCCGGCTCGATCTCGAACAGGCGCTTGTAGAAGAGATCGGCGGCGGTGTCGGCGATCGGCTTCACCAGCTCCCACGAGCGCCGGATCGCCTGCTTCTGGGCGGGCGTGACGATCACCGCGACCTCGTCGCGAGCTGCGGCGCCGGCGCTTGCGCGTCGGTCGCGCCCTGAAGCATCAGCATCACGATCGCGGCGTACGCGTCGCCCCACGCGCGCGCGTGGGCCGTCGTCCACCGCGCGCCGCACGCCTCCGCCAGCGTCGCCACGAGCGCGCTGCCGACGTCGTCGTACATCGCCGGCGTGACCCCGTATCCGACGTGACGCGCGCCGAGCGCGCCGAGCGTCGCCGCGAGCCACGGCCCGTTGTCGATGTGATCGAGCACGGCGACGAGCGCCCCGCGCAGCATCTCCGCCTGCGCCGCGCGGTCGCGCCGGAACATCGGCGCGAGGTGCGGCGCGCGCGCGAAGAGCTTCTGGTAGAAGCGCTCGATGAGCGCGGGCTCGTGCTCGACGGCGAGCTCGAAGCTCTCGCGCAGTAGCGTCACGGCGGCGGTGGTCATGGACATGAAAGCTCCGACTGGGAGGTGCCCCTTCCCGCCGCCCACCGACGCCACACTACGGATCGCGATCGCATCGATCAAGGCGCGTCGGGAAACGCGTGGACGCGTACGTTCCGCGCGACCCAGAATGTCCGGATTCCGGACAGAATTCATCGCTGCAGGGTGAGGTCACCCGCGCGCGGCTAGGCCGCGCGCCTACGTCGCAGGATCTGCGTCGGGGATGAGGCGCAGGCCGGCGGGCAAGGTGTCGCCGAGCGCGACGCGCTCCTCGCGCGCCTCGAGCGCGACGACCTGCTCGACGAGCACGGCGGCGCGCTCGCCGCCGGGCAGCGTGCGCAGGAACGCCGCGAGCTCGGCGCGCAGCGTCTCGTCGAGGTCGCGCGCGCGATCGCCGGTGCGGCGGCCGATCTGCGCGAGCGGGAAGGCGAGCTTGTCGGGCTCGGGCCAGTCCCACGCGAGGAGCTGCTCGAGCCACGCCGCGGCCTTGCTCGCGGGCACGACCATGTTGAGCGGACCGTAGAGCGGCACGCGCGCCGCGAGGCGCGACAGCGCCCACAGGTGCACGGGATCCTCGCGGCCCTTGCGCGTGTCCATGCGGCGCATCAGCTCGTCGCCGAGCTTGAGCTTGTGCGCGAGCTGGACGCGCTCGAGCGCGGCGACCGCGCGCCACATCTCCCCGAGCTCCTGCTTCGAGGCCTTGATCTCGGCGAGCTTCTTCTGCTGCTTGGGGTTGGGCAGGAGCAGGATCGCGAGGCGGTCGTAGATCTGGTCCTGCTGCGTCGCGCCGAGCCCGCCCGCGATGCGCCGCCACACGATCCACCAGGCGAGGCGCGACGCCTCGGTCTTGCCGAAGGCGAGGCCCTCGTTGAACACGCCCCAGAGCTGGCGCGCGCGCCACGCGTCGAGCGGCGCGCCGACGCCGGGCCGCAGGCAGAAGCCGGCGAGCCCGAGCCAGCGCTGCTCGTGATCGGCCGAGCGCTTGCGCGTGTCGGCGACCTCGGCGAGCGCGTCGAACAGCGCGCG
>JAIOII010001006.1 GCA_019912685.1 Kofleriaceae bacterium | reverse complement strand
GGCGTCGACGCCGAGCGCGGCGTCGGTGAAGCGCGGCGCCTCGTCGCCGCACGCAGCGGCGCACAGCAACGCCGACAGACAGATCTTCCCCAGAGATCGCATCGTGCGATCAAACCGGCGCGCAGCGCGGGGCGCAATGCCCGGTCGGGAACCGCTGGGGTAGCCGCCGCGTCCCTGATGAGGCTCCTCGGGAAACGCCCGAGGAGGATCGTCAGCGGATCATCGCTCCGGGTAGAGGTAGAAGCTCGCGGTCTGGTTCACCCACAGGTCGAGCGGCACGGAGCCCGCAGTCGTGCGCGCGCGGCGGTAGCGGCGCACCTCCTGCGAGAAGCAGTCGCCGCAGCTCCAGTTCTGCGGATCGGCGAGGCGATCGACCATGTGCTGCGGCACCGTGATGGCGCCGTGCTCGTCGGGCGCGTCGCACTCGACGACGACGGAGCGAAAGAACGCGTGCCCGAGGTCGGCGCCCATCGTCACGCGCACGCGCGAGCCCGGATCGGCCGGCTGCCAGCGGATCGTCATCGGCGTCCCCGCGCGCAGGCGCAGCTCGTCGATGCCGACGAGCGCGAGCGGTGCGGGCGCGACCGCCGCGAGCGAGAAGGCCGCGAACGGCGCGGCGCCCGGCGCCGACGCGGTCACGGTCGCCCCCGGCGAGAAGCGCAGGGCCTGATCGAACCACTGGTAGAAGCCGTCCTCGAACGGCACGGTCACCGGCGCGCTGCCGCCGTCGAACGTGATCGCCCCGGCGTCACGCACGAGCGGCGGCGACACGCACACGCCGCCGACGCACGCCTGGTTCCACTCGCAGAACGGCACGCAGTCGCCGGTCTGCCGCGTCGCGAACCGGCAGGCGCCGTCGACGGGCTCGACGTCGTACGGCCAGAGCGGCGGATCGGTGATCAGGTTGCCGGTGAGGTACGTGCTGCCGCCGCCGTCGTACGTCGCGAGCGACACGCGGAGCCACGCGGCGGCATCGTCGAGGTCCGGCGCCGGGTCGGCCGGGCGCGCATCGGGCTCGGCGGCGTCGTCGTCGCCGCCGCACGCGGCGAGCACGAGCACAGCGATGACCGCCCTTCGACTCGCCCTCGCTATCGCTCGGGCTTCGCTCAGGGTGAACGGGTCTCTCACGACACGCGCTCGACCTGCACGCGCGCGTCGTTGTAGCAGGCGCCGCCGGCGACGTCGGTGAGCGTCGCCGGGATGAGCGCGTTCGACGAGTGGCCGTTGCGCGTGTGGAAGCGCCACAGGCCCTTGGCCATGACGACGACGCCCGCGCGCACGTGCGCGCTCACCTTCGCGCGGCACGTGACCTCGCCGAGGTCGTTCCAGATGCGGATCACGTCGCCGTCGGCGATCCGGCGCGCCGCGGCGTCCTCGGCGGCGAGCTCGGCCGAGGCCTCGCCCTTGCGCAGCTGGCCGAAGGTCGAGCTGATCTGCTGCGCGATCGCCGGCGAGATGAGGGCGAGCGGATGGCGCTCGCTCCCCGGATCGCGCTCGTAGTGGTAGAGCCCGCCGCGCGGCCGCGCCTCGTCGTCGAGCGCGGCCGGCACGAGGTCGACCTTGCCGTCGGGCGTCGCCGGCGCGAGGTCGACGAACAGCCGCGGCCGGTCGAGCGCCGGCGCCGCGACGCCCTTCTGCGCGAGCTGGTCGCGCAGCGCCGCGCCGGCGGGCGCGCTGTCGAAGATCGCCTGCGCCAGCTCGTCGTCGGTCATCGGATCGCCGTCGCGCCACAGCCCGAGCTTCTCGAGCAGCGCGCCGAACAGCTGGTTGTTGCTGCGCGCCTCGCCGGGCGGCGTCGCCACCGCCGGCGCGTCGTAGAGCCGCATCGCGCCGTAGCCGCGGCGGATCTCGCGGTGCTCGAGGAACGCGGTCGCCGGCAGCACCACGTCCGCCCAGCGACACGTGTCGGTGAACACCTGCTCGTGCACGACGGTGAACAGGTCCTCGCGCGCCAGTCCGCGCAGCACGCGGTTCTGATCGGGCACGGTCTGTGTCGGGTTGCAGTTGTAGACGAAGAGCACCTCGACCTTCGCCGCGCCCTCGCCGGGCTCGGTCAAGACGCGCCCGAGCTCGACCATGTTCACGGCGCGCGTCGTCGGCTCGGTCGCCGCGATCGCCGGCTCCGGACCCACGCCCCAGCCGGCGTCGCCGTTCGACATCGTGTAGCCGCCGCCGCGCTCGCCGAACTTGCCGGCGACCGCCGGCAGCGCGAGCACCGCGG
>JAIOII010001005.1 GCA_019912685.1 Kofleriaceae bacterium | reverse complement strand
GAGCGCGGCCGTCCCGGCGGCGGCGGCGCGCGCCTCGAGCTCGCGGCGCACCTCCGCGTCGGCCGGCGGCCCGGCGAACAGGCCCAGGAGCAAGGCGCGCACGTAGAGCCCGGTCCCGCCGCACACGATCACGTGCTTGCCGCGCGCGGTGATGTCGGCGACCGCGGCGTCGGCGAGCGCGACGAAGCGCGCCGCCGTCATCTCGTCGTCGGGGCGCACCACGTCGAGCAGGTGGTGCGGGACCAGGGCGCGCTCGGCGGGTGACACCTTGCCGGTGCCGATGTCCATCCCGAGGTAGACCTGCTGCGAGTCGCACGACACGACCTCGCCTCCGGTCGCCCGCGCCAGGTCGATCGCGAGCCGCGACTTGCCGGCGCCGGTCGGTCCGACGACGACGACGAGGCGCGGCGCGGCGCGAGACGCCGTCATCGGCCGAAGCGGCGCGCGATCTCGGGCACCCCGATGCGCAGGAGCACCGGGCGGCCGTGCGGACAGTGCGCGCGGAAGTCGACGCCGTCCATCTGGCCGAGGAGCGCCCGCGCCTCGTCGGCGCCGAGCACGTCGCCGGCGCGCACGACCGAGTGACACGCGATGGTGGCGAGCACGCGATCGAGCCGCTCGTCGACCGCGCGCGAGCCGCCGCGATCGACGAGCTCGCCGAGCAGCTCGCGCAGCACCTGGCTCGGATCGTGGCGCAGGCCGGCGGGCACGGCCTTGATCGCGACCGCGCTCGCGCCGAACGGCTCGACGTCGAAGCCGACCGCGCCGAGCAACGCGCCGCCGTCGGCGACCACCGCCGCCTCGCCGGCCGGCAGCTCGACCGTCGTGGGGAAGAGCAGCCGCTGCGTCGCGACGGCGTCGGTCCCGGCGCGCTCGCGGAGCCGCTGGAACGCGACGCGCTCGTGGGCGGCGTGCTGGTCGATCAGCACGAGCTCGCCGTCGCCCTCGCACACCAGGTAGGTCCGGTCCAGCTGCCCGAGGAACCTCAACCCCGCGAAGAACCCCTCGGACTCCGTTCTGGTGCCCGTGCCCGTGCCCGTGCCCGTGCCCGTGCCCGATCTCCCGGGCTCCTCGCCGCGCACTTCCGTAAGTGGTTGCGTATCCGCATCCCGATCGGGCACGGAGACGGGCACGGGCACGGGCACGGGTCCTCGACCGTTGGCCCGCGAGACGGCGCGATCCCAGGCGGTCGGCTCCGCCGCCGCCGACCCGAGCGACGCCTGCTGCCGCGGGCTCTTCGTCAGCCCGCCGAGCGGAAACAGCGACCGCACCGTGTCCTCCGCGTACCGCGCCGCCAGGTCGGTCGCCCGCCGTGGCGGCTCCATGCTCGCCACCGCGTGCATGCGCACCGGCGCCGCGGCGAACCGGCCGTCCTCGGCGAGCCACGGCGACGCCGCACAGCCCTTGCGCACCGCGTGGCGCACCGCCGACGAAACCGTCGCCGCGTCCGAGAAGCGCACCTCGAGCTTCTGCGGGTGCACGTTCACGTCGATCTCACCGCCCGGCACGTCGACCATCGCGACCGCGACCGGATAGCGCCCGCGCGGCACCAGCTCGCCGTATCCCATGGTGACCGCCTGCAAGAGCGCGCGGTCGCGGATCCAGCGCCGCCCCGCGAAGAGCTGCACGCCGCGCGACGTCGTCTGCGCGAGGTCGGGCGCCGCGAGGAACGCGCGCACGCGCACGCCGTTCTCCTCGTGCTCGACGAGGTGCATGCGCTCGGCGAGGCGCCCGCCGAGCAGGCCGCGCACGCGCACGACGAGCTCCGCCGGCGCCACCTCGAACGCGACGCGCCCGCTGTGCCGCAACCGGAACCCGACCTCGGGGTGCGCCATCGCCAGCCGGACCACGGTCTCGGTGATGTGCGACGCCTCCGTCACCTCGCCGCGCAGGAACTTGAGCCGCGCGGGCACGTTGTGGAGCAGGTCCGCGACCTCGACCGTGGTCCCGACGGGCGCGCCCACGACCGACTCGGCCTCGACCCGTCCCGCGTCGACCGAGATCCGCACGGCGGCCTCGTCCTCGCGCGTGCGGGTCGTGAGCACGAGCCGCGAGACCGCCGCGATCGATGGCAGCGCCTCGCCGCGGAACCCCATCGTGGCGAGCCCGGGGAGATCGTCGACCGACCGCAGCTTGGACGTCGCGTGGCGCGCGAGCGCCAGCCGGGCGTCGGCCGGCCGCATCCCCGAGCCATCGTCGACCACGCGCACCAGCTTGCGGCCGCCGCCCTCGATCTCGACGGTGATCATGCGGGCGCCCGCGTCGAGCGCGTTCTCGACCAGCTCCTTCACCACCGAGGCCGGCCGCTCGACCACCTCCCCCGCCGCGATCTGATCGATCACGTGGTCGGGCAGGAGCTGGACCAGCACCGGTGTCTCCACCTGGACTGACGTACCACGCGACCACGACACGAGGTATAAGGCGGTGCCATGTCGCGGGTCGTCGCGATCACCGGAGCCTGCACCTATCTCGGGACGGAGCTGATCCGCCGTCTCGAGGAGGACCGTCGTTACGCGAAGGTCCTCCTCCTCGACGTCCGCGAGCCGGCGGCCCTCGCCGAGGGCGCGACCAAGGCCCGCTTCTTCCCGATCGATCTGACCCAGCCGACGATCGACGCCGAGATCGCCACGCTCCTCGACCGCGAGGGCGTCGACACGCTCGTGCACGGCGCCTTCCTCGCCCACCCGTCGCACGCGTCCGAGTGGGCGCACGAGCTCGAGGACGTCGGCACGATGCACGTGCTCAACGCGTGCGCCGCCGCGCGCCCGGCGCGCTTCATCATGGTCTCGACGACGATGGCGTACGGCGCGCACCCGTCGAACCCCAACTTCCTCGACGAGACCGCGGAGCTGCGCGGCCACAAGGACTCGCGCTTCATCAACGACAAGGTCCGCGCCGAGAAGCAGGCGTTCCGCTTCGCGCGCGAGAACCCCGCGACGCGCGTGACGACGTTGCGCTTCGCGCCGATCCTCGGCCCGACGGTGTCGAACCTGTTCACCCGCTTCTTCTCGCGGCCGGGCGCCCCGGTGATGGCCGGCCACGATCCGCTGCTCCAGTTCGTGCACGAGAGCGACGCGGCCTGGGCGCTCAAGCTCGCCGTCGACACCGACGTCGACGGCCCGTTCAACATCGTCGGCAAGGGCGTCCTGCCGTACACGACGGTGCTCGCGCTCATGGGGCGCGTGCCCGTGCCGCTGCCGTACCTGGTCGCGCGCCAGCTGTCCAAGGCGCTGTGGGCGACGCAGGTGTTCAGCTCGCCGCCCTCGCTCCTCGACTACCTCATGTACGTGTGCGTCGCCGACGGCGCCCGCGCCAAGAAGGAGCTCGGCTTCTCGGCGCGCTTCTCGATCAAGCGCACCATCCTCGACTTCCTCGGCGTCCAGCCCGAGGACGGCGCGACCGACGTCGCGCGGGCCCAAGGTTAGCCATGGCGGAACCACCACCCGATGACGGCGACGAGGGCGGCGCGGCCGACGCCACGCCCGGGCCCGAGGGCCTCTGGCACGACGACGACATCTACCTCGGCGGCGAGGCCGCGGTCTCGCACTCGTCGGACGGCCTGCCCGGCCACGACCGGGCGGCGACCGGCGGCGACCAGTGGTTCAGCTCGCTCGACGAGAGCGCGGATCCCGACGCGCCGATGCGCGAGATGGAGCGGCGCATGGAGACCGGCCGCACGCCGGTGTACCCGCTCGACGCGCGCCGCCGCATCCCGATGGAGTTCGTGTGGAAGCGGTGGCGCGCGCTCGCGATGCGCGGCCGCTCCGACGTCGTCGACGACTTCGGCCGCGACCCCATCGCGACCGCGCGCTGGGAGTGGGTGCTCGACTTCCTCTACAGCAAGTGGTTCCGCGTCGAGGCGACCGGCGTCGAGCACGTGCCGGCGCACGGCCCGGCGCTCCTCGTCGCCAACCACGCCGGCTCGCTGCCGTACGACAGCGCGATGGTGATGCACGCGATCCGCAAGGACCACCCGGCCCGGCGCGACGTGCGCCCGCTCGTCGAGGACGCGGTCTTCCACCTGCCGTGGCTCGGGCCGCTCATGAACCGCATCGGCGGCGTGCGCGCGTGCCCGGAGAACGCCGAGCGCCTCATCGCCAAGGGCGAGGTCGTCGCCGTGTTCCCCGAGGGCGTGAAGGGCATGGGCAAGCTGTTCCGCGATCGCTACCGGCTGCAGCGCTTCGGGCGGGGCGGGTTCGTCAAGCTCGCGCTCCGCACCGGCGCGCCGATCATCCCGGTGGCGGTGGTCGGCTCCGAGGAGGCGCTCCCCCTCCTCGCCCGCGTGACGTGGTTCGCGAAGTCGGTGGGGATCCCGTACGTGCCGGTGACCCCGACGTTCCCGTGGCTCGGCCCGCTCGGCCTCGTGCCGCTGCCGAGCAAGTGGAAGATCCGGTTCGGCGAGCCGCTCGACGTGTCCCGCGAGTACGGCCCCGAGGCCGCCGACGATCGCCTCCTGGTCGGTCGCCTGTCGGAGCAGGTGCGCGCACAGGTGCAGGCGATGGTCGACGCGCTGCGGGCCTGAGGCGGGGCCGAGCACGACCGAGCGCGCCCGCACGGCGCGAACTCCCGGCCTGGCCCCAGGGGGCGTGTTAGACTCGTGGGCGAGCGGGATCCGCATGGACGACGCCGACGACCAGATCACGGAGTTGCTCGAGGTCGCGCGCGACCTCCTGGGCACCGGTGACGATCCCCGGGCGCTCGCCGAGGCCAACCTCGCCGTCAGCCGCGCGCTCATCCTGCGCGTCGACGATCCGCGCGCCTGGCTCGTGAAGTGCCAGGTGCTGTCGGCGCAGGGCGACGACGCCGCCGCGCTCGCCGCCGCCGAGATGGCGCTGCGCCGCGTGCCGCGCTCGGCGGAGGCCCACTACTGGCGCGCCGCCGTGCTCGGCGACCTCGGTCACTTCCGCGAGGGCCTGCGCGCGATCGATCGCGCGTTCACGCACCTCGGCAGCGACGACAGCTGGCTGCTCGAGGACCTCTACTACGAGAAGGCGACGATGCTCGAGGCGCTCGGCGAGCGCGAGGCCGCGCGCGCGACCTACGAGGCCGGCCTCGAGCGCTGCCCGACGTCGACGTTGCTCCGCGCCGGGCTGGAGCCCCTCTCCGCCCCGCGCCGCTCGGCGCAGCTCAAGCTCCTCCGCGGCGGCCTCTCCTGACCGTTCCCGGTGCTACTGCGGGATGCGGACGACGAAGACCGCGGGCAGGTCGTCGCGCTCCTCGATCGTGATCGTGCCCTTGTGGGCCTCGACGACGAGGCGGCAGAAGTAGAGGCCGAAGTCGCGGCCGATGCGCGCGCCGGCCTGGCGCTCGGCCGCGCGGTAGTCGCGCTCGAAGATCGACGTCTTCTCCGCGGCGGTGAGCGGCGGGCCGCTGTTGCCGACGGAGATCACGAGCTGCCGGTCGACCATCCCGGCCTTCACCTCGACCCGGCCGCGGCGCGGCGCGTAGCGCACGGCGTTGTCGAACAGGTTCTGGATGACGCGCGTCACCAGCCGCCCGTCGATCACCGGCGACAGCTCGGGGACGTCGATGACGACGTCGAGCTCGCGCACCTCGACGTCGGCCTTGCCCTGGGTCACCGCCACCTCGACCTCGGGCGCGAGCGGCGTGATGCGGGGGCGCACGCTGATCGTGCCCTGCTCGAGCGCGTCGACGTCGGCGATCGACTGCACCATCAGGAGCGCGCGCGTGCACAGGACGAGCGAGTCCTCGAGGCACTGGCTCCCGGTCTCGCCCAGCCGCACCGACGCCAGCTCCTCCTTGAGCAGCGCCAGGTTGCCGGCGAGCGCCGACAGCGGGTTGCGCAGATCGTGGACCATGGTCGCGAGGAGCGACCGGCCACTCGGATCACGCGCGGCGTCGCCCACGGCGGTCAACCGACGACCTGGTTCCGGCCCGCCGCCTTCGCCGCGTACAGGTTGTCGTCGGCGACCTTCACGAACGCCTGGGCATCCTGCACCTCCGACGCGAGCACCGCGACGCCGACCGAGACCGTCACCGGGATCTCGGTGTCCTCGAACTTGAACGGCGTGCGCTCCGAGATCCGCCGGATCTTGTCGCCGAACTGCATCGCGTTGTGGTGATCGATCTCGGGCAGGATGATCGCGAACTCCTCGCCGCCGTAGCGGGCGAGGATGTCCTCGCGGCGGATGCGCGACTTGATCACCGTGGCCAGGTGCTTGAGCACGTAGTCCCCGGCGAGGTGGCCGTAGGTGTCGTTGATGTTCTTGAACCGGTCGATGTCGAACATGATGAGCGACAGGTCGCGGCGGTAGCGCTGCGCGCGCCCGATCTCGCGCTCGAGCGTCTCCTGGAAGTAGCGCTTGTTGTAGATCTGCGTGAGCCCGTCGATCGTCGTGAGCCGGTAGATCTCCTCGTGGTACGCGTTCTCGATGTTGTTGCCGCTGAGGAACTTGAAGATGCAGCGGCCGACCTTGATGAAGTCGCCGTCGCGGAGCACGTACTCGTCGATGAGCTCGTCGTTGATGTACGTGCCGTTGGTCGAGCCCATGTCGCGCAGCAGGATCGCGTTGCCGGTGTTCAGGATCTTGCAGTGGTTGCGCGAGACCGACTCCTGATCGATCTGGATGTCGGCCTTGCTCGAGCGGCCGATGATGATCTGGGGGCGCGTGAGGTTGTACTTGCGCCCGAGGTCGAGGCCGTAGATGACGACGAGACACGCCTCCTTCGCCGCCGGCCGATCGCTGATCTTCGAGATCGCGGTGACGACCGTCTTGTTGCGCCCGGTGTCGCTCACCTGATGGAAAATTCTATCACCGCATCCGGCTAACCGGGTGTCCGGCGGGCATGTACCGGGGCAGCTACCGCGTGTCCTCGGTGCACTGGAGCCGGTCGTCGGCCTCGCGCCTACACACGAGCGTGTCGTAGAGAACGTAGCCGCCGCGACGGAACTGGTACTCCTGCACCAGCACGCGCTTGCCGCCGCCGAGGTTCCAGTACGCGCGCACCGGCGGCCAGGCCATGCCGGCGACCGCGGGGAGCGGCTCGAGCGCGGCCCCGGCCAGCGCGCCCGCGTAGCGCTCGCACTCGCCGGCGTCGGTGCGGATGAAGATGTTCCAGTAGCAGTTGCCGTCCGCCGTGCACATCGTCTCGTCGGCGACGACGGCCTCGGGCGTACCGTCGCCGTCGAGGTCGCGATCGGCGCGGCGCATGCGCGGCGTGTCGCTGTGGACGCCGTCGCGCTCGGGCGCGGCGCAGTCGCCGACGCGCACGGTCGGCAGCGGGACGGTGGAGGTGCGGGGATGCGCCGCGGGACGGCGCTTGCCGCCGCATGCGGAGGAGAGAAGTAGAAGGGTAAGGGTAAGGGTGAGGGTAAGGGTAAGGCGAAGATCAGAGGACATAGGGTCCCTTGCCAACGGTGGGGGGAAGATCCTTCGCGAGCTCCTCGAACCCGGTGCGACCGAGCGCCGCATAGGCGAGACGCTTGGCCTCCTCCACGCCGGGCTGATCGAACGGGTCCACGCCGTAGAGCGGACCGGCGTACGCGGTCGCGCACTCGAGCAGGACGAGCAAGGCGCCGAGCGAGGCGGCGTCGACGCGAGCGAGCTCGACGGTGCCGACCGGGCGGCGGCGCTTCGCGAGCGAGCCGATCGTGCCGCGCAGCTCGGCGTCGAGGAGGACGCCCATGCCGCGCCCGCCGAGGTAGCGGTACTCGTCGCGGCTCTTCGTGAGCTCGCCGTCCGGGATGACGACCTCGGTCTCGCGCTGGCGCGCGGTCAGCATCAGCACGACCTTGTCGCGCGGCCCCTCGACGTAGAGCTGGAGCTGCGAGTGCTGATCGGTCGCGCCGCGCGCGGCGATCGGCGTGGGCCCGGTCTCGACGACCGTGCCGTCCGTCGCCTTCTCCTTGCCGAGGCTCTCGGCCCAGAGCTGGCGGAACCAGTCGGCGGTGTCGAAGAGCGCGTCGACGTACGCCATGAGCACGACCATCGGGCGACCGCGCACGACGTGATGGTGATGGAGCATGCTGGCGAGCAACAGCGCCGGGTTGGTCGCCGGATCGTCGGCGAGACAGCGGTCGCGCATCGCGCGCGCGCCGTCGAGCAGGCCCATCACGTCGAGCCCGGCGACCGCCGCCGGCAGGAGGCCGACCGGCGAGAGCACCGAGAAGCGGCCGCCCACGTTCGGCGGGATGTCGAAGGTCTTCCAGCCGCGCGCGCGCGCCGTCGCCCGCAGCGCGCCGCCCTCGGGATCCGTCGTCGCGACGATGCGGTCCCGCGCGCGGGCACCGAGCGCGCGCTCGAGGTGCTCGGCGACGACGAGGAGCTGCGCCGCGGTCTCGGCCGTGCCGCCGCTCTTGGTGACGACGTTCCAGACGGTGCGCTCGGGGTCGCAGACCTCGAGGACCGCGCGCATGGTGACGGGGTCGGCGTTGTCGGGGAACAGGAGCCGGCGCGGCATGCCGGGCGAGCGCGGGCGCAAGGCGTCCATCGGGCGCGCGAGCGCCGAGTAGAGCGCGCGCGGCCCGAGCGAGCTGCCGCCGATGCCGAGGACGACCATGGTGTCGACCGCGGGTGGCAGCGCACGTGCGTAGTCGAGACACGCGCGCGCGGCCGCGCGATCGTCGGGGAGGCCGAAGAACCCGAGCTCGCCCTTGTCGCGGCGCGCCAGGATGGTCGCGAGCGCGTCACGCGCCGCCGGCGCGAAGGCGCGGATCTCGGCGTCGGACGGCCCGTGATCGCCGAGAACCGCGGAGGTCAGCCCGGTGAGATCGAGGGTGAGGGGGTGCGACATGTGCGGTGAAGGTAGCGCAACGGCGTGTTTCTTGCCGGGCCCCGGGGGCGTAGGCTAAGCAGGGTCAAGTCCCGATGCGAAGTCGGCTCGGTCGAAACGTGATGCTCGGCATCGGCGGCGCCCTCGTGGCGCTGGCGGTGACCGTGGGCCGTGGCGAGCACAGCTCGGTCAAGAGCTCGGTCGGCGCCGTCGCGCTGGCCACGCCGGTGACCACCAAGGTGACGGAGGAGATGCTGCCGCCGGCGCGCCGGCCGGCGGCGGACCCGAACGCGGTCCTCCTGCTCGAGAAGATGGAGCGCCGGGGCGACCGCTACGTCGCGCCGATGAGCGACGGCCGCACCGCCGTGCTCACGATCGATCCGCGGCTCCAGGAGTCGGCGGAGAAGGTGCTCGACATGGCGAAGGCGCCGCGCGGCGCGATCGTCGTCACCGATCCCGACGGCCGCGTCCTCGCGCTCGCCGGGCGGCGCACGCTCGATCCCAGGGGCGGCAAGGACGGCGTCGTCGACCGCAGCCTCGCGCTCCAGGCGTGGGCGCCGGCCGCGTCGATCTTCAAGGTCGTGTCGGCGGCGGCGATGGTCGAGGCCGGCGCGCGCGGCAACGATCGCGTCTGCTTCCACGGCGGCGTGCGCTCGGTGATGGAGTCGAACCTCACCGACTCGAAGAAGGACCGCCGCTGCGAGAACCTGAGCTACGGGCTCGCGCACTCGCAGAACGCGATCATCGCCAAGGTCGCCCACCAGCGCCTCGCGCCCGACAACGTCGTCGACATCGCCAGCCGCTTCGGCTTCGGCAAGCCCCTGCCCTTCGCGGCGCCCGCGGTGTTCGGGACGGCGACGATCCCGACCGAGAAGGGCGTCCCGTTCGGCCGCACCGTCGCCGGCTTCGACGGCGTGACGCTGTCGCCGCTCGGCGGCGCCATGCTCGCCGGCGCGATCGCGCACGGCGGCGAGATGAAGCCGCCGACGATCGTGTCCGCGTACCTCGAGCACGGCGTCGAGAAGGCCGTCGGCCCCGCCGGCAAGGCGAGCCGGGTCGTCGACGCCAGGGTCGCCGCCGAGGTCGCGGCGATGATGACCGAGACCTGCCGCAAGGGCTCGGCGGCGCGCGCGTTCAGCGGCCGCGAGAAGATCCGCGACGTCACCGTCGCCGGCAAGACCGGCACGCTGTCCGAGCACGACCCCCACTACATCCAGTACTCGTGGTTCGTCGGCTACGCGCCGGCGGAGAGGCCCGCGCTCACGATCTCGGTGCTCCTCGGCAACGCCGAGCTCTGGTACATGAAGGCGCACACCGCGGCGCGCACCGTGCTCGCCTCCGGGCTCGCGCCCCGGCCGCCGAGCTGATCACCCCGGCAACGAGTGGCATGTGATCGCGGCCGCACGGATGGCGGCCCCACGGCGCAACGCCAGGTGTGCGTGGTGGTATGATCTGCGCGCTGTCCTGGTGGGAGAACCCGATGAAAGCCTTGCCTAGAACCGCCGCTCTCTTCTTCACGCTCGCCCTCACGGCCGTCGCCGGCGTCGCGACCGCGCAGCCGCAGAAGCAAGCCGACCAGCTGAACGAGGAAGGCAAGGCGCTCCTCCGCGCCAAGAAGTACGCGGAGGCGAGCGACAGGTTCCGCCAGGCGATCGTGCTCCTGCCCGACGGCCGCTTCTACTACAACCTGTGCATGTCCCTCTATCACGAGGGCAAGCTCGGCGAGGCGCTCACCGCGTGCCGCGCGGTCGCTCCCAACGGCGGCAACGAGACCGCCGTGAAGGGCGCGCAGGCGATCATGGAGCAGCACATCAAGCCGAAGATGCGCGAGGCCGGCGTCGATCCCGACGCGGTGGCAA
>JAIOII010001004.1 GCA_019912685.1 Kofleriaceae bacterium | reverse complement strand
GTCTTCGGCTACTGGCGCGGCAAGCGGCCGGCGGGCGGCATCGCCCGCCAGATGTACTTCGTCGGCAACCGCTCGCTGCTCTTCGTGCTCGTCACCCTCGGCTTCGTCGGGATGGTGATGGTCTACCAGACCTGCCTCCTCACCACGAAGGTGGTCGACGGGCGCAACCAGGTCGGCGCGCAGTGGATCAAGCTCCTCGTCACCGGCGTCGGGCCGAGCCTCACCGCGATGATGCTCGCCACCCGCGTCGGCGCCGGCATCGCCGCCGAGGTCGGGTCGATGAAGGTGACCGAGCAGCTCGACGCGCTGCGCATGTCGGGCGTGACGCCGGTCCGTTACCTCATCGTGCCGCGCTTCCTCGCCTGCGTCGTCATGACCGTCCTGCTCTCGATGTTCGGCATCGCCGCCTCGTGGGCCGCCGGCGGCGCCACCGGCTACTACTCGTTCCAGATCAACCCGCGCATCTTCTTCGACGTCTCGATGGTCGAGCCGGCGCACGTGCTGGTCGGAGTGATCAAGGCGGCGGCCTTCGGCGCCGCGATCCCCATCGTCAGCGGCTTCTGCGGCCTGCGGGCGCGCGGCAGCTCCGAGGGCGTCGGCGCCGCCACCACCGCCGCCGTGATCGGCTCGAGCTTCTCCGTGATCGTCCTCGATCTCGTCATCTCGTTCATCGCCATGCGGGCGTTCGGCGCCGCGTAAGGAGTCCCATGCACGAAAGTGGTGTCGAGTACAAGGTCGGCCTCCTGATGGTGGGGGCGATGATCCTGTTCGCCGCGTTCATCTTCGTCCTCGGCAAGTGCTCGCTGTCGAGCGGCTACACCCTCTACGCCGACTACGACTACAGCGGGAACGTGCAGCCGGGCGCGCCGGTGAAGGTGTCGGGTATCACGGTCGGCCGCGTCGAGGACGTCGTGTTCAAGGGCGGCAAGATCGATCCGGCGACCGGGCGGCGCGTCCACGTGCGCGTCGAGCTGTGGATCGAGGACCGCGCGCGCGAGTCGATCCGCCAGGACGCCGAGCTCTTCATCAACACCGCCGGCGTGCTCGGCGAGCAGTACGTCGAGATCGTCCCCGGCAACGACTGGGAGGCGCCGTCGCTCGCGCCCGGCTCGATCGTCGTCGGCGTGAACCCGCCGCGCACCGATCTCGTCGTCGCGCGCCTCTACGAGCTGCTCGACCTCATGACGATGGTGATGCGCCAGGACAAGGACAAGATCGCGCTCGTGCTCACCAACGCGGCGCACGCCGTCGATCAGGTCGACGCGATCCTCGTCGAGAACCGCCCGCGCGTCGGCAAGCTCATGGACGCGGTGACCGGGCTCGCGAACGAGAGCACCGAGGTGCTGGCCAAGGTCGACCAGGGCCTCGATCCGCGGGTGCTCGACAAGACGCTGCGCGACACCGACGCGCTCATCGTCACGGCCGAGCGCACGCTCGCGGACGTCGGCCCGCCGGCGAGTGGCGTCCTGAAGGAAGGCGTGCGCGTCCTCGAGCTCGCGACCGAGAACCGCGTCGAGCGGGCGCTCGGCGCCGTCGACCGGGCCGCGGTCGCCGCCGACGAGGCCGGCGCGCTCCTCAGGAACGCCAACGGCGCGGTCACCGATCTGCGGCATGGCAAGGGCTCGGTCGGCGCGCTGTTCGCGAGGAGCGAGGTCTACGAGGACATCCGCGAGATGGTGCGCGACCTGCGCCGCAACCCGTGGAAGCTGATCTGGAAGGAATAGCCCCAGGCGAGCCATGCGAGCCCTCTGTTCAGATGGAGACCGGCCGAGGGGGCTGCCCCGAGGCCGATCGATCGACCAGGAGGCTGGCGGCCGATAGGCCGCCAGGCGCCCCCCTTGCCGCTGGCGGTTCACGACGAGCGACTGACCCGGCGGGTCGGCGCGGCCGTGCTGGTCGCGGCGGCGCTCACCGTCGTCTTCGTCGTGATGGTGCTGCCGCGCCTGGGCAGCGACGGCGTCACGGTGCGCGTGCGCTTCGGCGTGGTCGTCGGCCTGCCCGAGGGCGCGGCGGTGCGCGTCGCCGGCAAGGACATCGGGCACGTCGAGTCGATCGGCGTCGCGCGCGATCCGCGGAACCCGCGCGGGCAGGTGGGCGTGGTCGCCGTCGTGCGCATCGATCCCGCCTGGGCGGCGCGCATCCCCTTGAACTCGGACTTCTTCGTCGACGCGCGCAGCATGCTCGCGCCGCGGTACATCGCGATCGGCCCGCCGGTCGCCTTGCCCGGGCGTCCGCTGCGCGACGGCGACGAGGTCACGGGCATCGATCCGCCGAGCCTCGACAACGTGCTCCAGCGGACGTGGGAGAACCTCGAGGAGGTCCGCCGCTTCCTCGACGCGATCCGGCCGCCGATCGCGAACATGAAGCGCTCGGCCGCGCGGCTCACGGGGACCATCGACTCGCTCGATCCGCGCCCGGGCGCGGATCGAGCGAGTC
>JAIOII010001003.1 GCA_019912685.1 Kofleriaceae bacterium | reverse complement strand
CGACGACGCTCGCGCCGCCGAGCGTCGTCGGCACTGGCCGCAGCGCGTCGCCGCCGGCGATCGTCGGATCGGTCGCCATCCCGACGTCGATCGCCGCCAGCGGCCGCCCGAGCGCGGCGTCGAGCGCGTTGCCCACGGCGCGCGCCGACGCGAACCGGCGCTCCGGCTCCTTCTCGAGCAGGCACAGCGTGATGCCCTCGAGCACGTCGGGCACCGACGGCACGAGCGAGCGCGGCGGCGCCGGCTTCTCGAACATGTGCATCGACAGGAGCTCGCCGAGACCCGCCGCGAGGAACGGCACGCGCCCGCACAGCATCTGGTAGAGGATGCAGCCGAGGGCGTACAGGTCGGCGCGATGATCGACGGCGACCCCGCCCTTGCACTGCTCGGGCGACATGTAGACCGGCGTTCCGAACAGCGCGCCGGTGTGCGTCACCGGCGCGTCGGCCGCGAGCTCGCCGTGCAGCTTGGCGATGCCGAAATCGAGGAGCTTCACCCGCTCGCCCGCGGTCGTCTCCGCGTCGGGCACGAGGAAGATGTTGTCGGGCTTGAGATCGCGGTGGACGATGCCGCGCTCGTGCGCCGCCGCCAGCGCACCGGCGATCTGTCGCGCCAGTCGCGCCGCCGTCTCTGCCGCCATCCCGCGCGTCCGCCGCAGCCGCTGCGCCAGCGACTCGCCCTCGAGCAGCTCCATCACCAGGTACGCCGTCCCGTCCGCCGTCTGCCCCATGTCGAACACGTCGACGATGCCCGGCGACTCGATCGCCGCCGCCGCGCGCGCCTCGTTGAAGAAGCGCTGCACGGTCTCGGGCTGCCGCGTCATCTCGGCCTTCAGCACCTTCACCGCGCCGCGCCGGCCCATCGTGGTGTGGCGCGCGGCGTAGACCGTGCCCATGCCGCCCTCGCCGAGCCGCTCCTCGATCTTCCACGCGCCGACGACCGTGCCGATCATCGGCGCGAGGATATCAGGCCGTCGGCGCCTGCGACTCGCGCCGGCGGCGCATCTCGGCCTCCTCGCGCTCGAGCTCGGCGAACGGATCGGGCGCGCTCTCGAAGTGCAGGATGCCGAGCTCCTGGAAGCGGCCGCGCTGGCGATCGCTCAGGAGATCCATCTTCTTGATCGCGGGGACGATCTTCGCGAACAGGATCTGGCGGAACAGGATCTGACCCTGGTTGTTGAGCGCGATGTCCATGCACTGCTTCGCCGGCAGCCCCATCTTCTCCCACACCTCCTGGAAGAGGAACCGGTCGCGCATGAGGCGCGCCGCCTCGTAGACGAAGTCCTCGCGCTCGGCGCGCACCTTCTCCGGCTGGTCGCGGTAGTAGTCGCGGAGCGACAGGACGCCGAACGCGACGTGGCGCGCCTCGTCGCCCATGACGTACGCCGTCAGGTCGCGCAGGAGCGGCTCCTGCGTGTTCATGCGGATCATGCCGAACGCCGACAGCGCGAGGCCCTCGACCATGATCTGCATGCCGAGGAACTTCATGTCCCAGCGCGAGTCGGTGAGCACCATGTCGAGGAGCGTGCGCAGGTGCGTGTTGCACGGGTACGAGAAGCCGATCTTCTCGTGCAGGTAGCGGTTGTAGACGTCGACGTGGCGCGCCTCGTCGACGACCTGGGTCGCGCCGTAGAGCTTGGAGTCGAGGTCCTGCACCGAGTCGACGAGCTGCGCCGTCGCGAGCAGCGCGCCCTGCTCGCCGTGGAGGAACTGCGACAAGGTCCACGCCGACGTCTCGACGTTGAGCTGTCGCTTCTCGCGCTCGGTCATCTTCGCGTAGACGTCCGAGCCGAAGAGCGGCAGGAGGTGCTCGGGCCCCATCGGCTTCTCGAGGTCCGGCTGGTGGTGCCAGGGCAAGACGTCCTCGGGGATCCACTGCCCGCGCTTCGCCTTCTGGTAGAGATCGCGCAGCTTCTCGCGCGTCTCGGTGTAGCCCCACGTGTACGTGACGTTCAGGATCGTCTCGAGCGTGTCGATCGAAGGCCCGGAAGTCTCGACGGCGGACGCGGTGGCGGCCATGGCTCCTCCCAAAAGTGAAATGCATTTCAACTTTGAGCTTGGTTTGACCGGCGGTCAAGGGGAAACTGTGGGAGGTGCGTTCAGCGTCCCCCCCGATCGAAGCCTTGCTGGTCGACCAGCGCGGTCGAACCTTCACCCAGGAGCGCGCGCGCCGCACGTACGAGGCGCTCGTCGAGGCCGCGGCGACCGCGTTCATGGAGAACGGCTACGACGCGACCGGCTCGCCCGACATCGCGGCGCGCGCCGGCGTCGCGGTCGGCACGTTCTATCGCTACTTCGACGACAAGAAGCAGGCGTTCCTCGAGGTCTGCCGGCGCAACCTCGCCCTCGGCTACCACCGCATCCTCGAGCGGCTCACGCCGGAGCGGTTCTCCGGCAAGGGGCGCCACTCGACGATCGCCGAGGCGATCGACATCCTCCTCGAGCACGTCTCGATGTATCCCCGGATGCACCGGGTCTTCGTCGAGATGGCGATGCGCGACGACGACGTGGCCCAGCTGCGGCTCGCGTTCGACGACGCCTCGCGCGCGCGCCTCAGCACGCTGTGCGAGCTCGTCGCCACGCGCAAGGCCGTGCCCGATCCCGAGGCCACCGCCTGGGTCATCTACACCGCGGCCGTCGAGTGTGCGAGCGCGGTGGCGGGATTGCACGGGCCGATGACGATCGATGTGACGCGCGCCAAGGCGGCGCTTTCGCGCGTGATCGAACGGGCGTTGTTCGACGGGTAGTCGTATGGTCCAGGCATGAGTCGCCCTGTCCGCCCGCTGGTTCTCTCCCTGGGCTTCGCGCTGCTCGCGTCCATCCTCGCCTCCGCCGGATGCGGCAAGAAGTCGTCCACCACGCCGCAGCCCGCCGCCGAGCCCGCGGGATCGGTCGAGCCCGCCACGCCGGCGCCGCCCGCCGAGCCCGCGGTCAAGCCGACCCCGAGCGACGCGGAGCTGAACGCGCTGTTCGCGCGCACCGTCGAGTTCCTCGGCCAGTTCGCCGACGCCGTCGCGAACAACGAGCAGGACTGCAAGAAGATGGCGGCGGCGATGACCGCGGTCTTCGACGCGCACAAGGACGTCCTCGCCGAGGCCAAGTCGTACGAGGGCAACACCGAGGTCGACGCCAAGGCCGACGCGTACATGAAGGAGCACTCGCCGCAGGTCGAGGCCGCGGTGGGCAAGATGATGACGGGCATGCAAGCCTGCGCCGAGGATCCCGACGTCCAGAAGGCCATGGAGCAGTTCGATGCGATGTGAGCTCCTCGCCATCGCGGTCGCGCTCGCGCTCGTGGGCTGCGAGAAGAAGGCGGACAAGCCCGCGGCGCCTCCGCCGCCCGCGGCGCCGACGGTCGCCGCGGACGGCACGCGCTCGATCCCGATCAACGTGAACGACGAGGGCTTCGATCCGGCGAAGATCACCGCCAAGCCGGGCGAGAAGCTCGAGCTCGTGTTCACGCGGCGCACCAAGTCCGCGTGCGGCGCACAGGTGAAGGTCGCCGACGGCCCGGTGAAGGAGCTCGCGATCGGCGAGCCGGTGACCATCGCGATCACCGCGCCGCCGAGCGGTCAGATCGCGTTCGCGTGCGGCATGGACATGATGACCGGCGTCGTCGTCGTCAACTGAGTCGATCGACGCTCACTTGAGCGTGAACGAGTTGACGAAGCAGACGGGCACGGTGTTGCCGTCGACCTTGTGCGTGGTGTAGCGCCAGGCCTTGATCGCGTCGGCGAGCGAGGCCGCGACGTCACCGGTCAGCTTGAAGACCTGCACGCTGGTCACGGCGCCGCGCGTGTCGATGCAGATCTTCGCGGACACGCTGCCCTTGGGAACCGTCTGTCCGGGGCGGACGATCGTGCTGAGCCTGGGCAGATCGCCCGACGTCCGCCGGACGGCGTTGGGCGGGACGACGATCGGCGCCGTCGGCGCGCTCGGCCGGGTGATGGCGGGCCTGGTGATCGCCGCCGTGGTGCCGCCGGTGCCGGTGCCGGTGGGCGGCGTCGTGAGCTTCGCGCTGCCCGTGCCGGGCGGCGGGGTCA
>JAIOII010001002.1 GCA_019912685.1 Kofleriaceae bacterium | reverse complement strand
TGGCGGCGGCCGTGCGCGCGGCCGGATCCTTCGCGACGACGAGGACGAGCATCGCGTCCTGCGCGACCACGCGCCCCTCGAGCGTGCGCAGGTCGCGGACCGCCGGCGCGTCCGGCGGGAGCAGGTGCGAGAGATCGCCGTGGAGCGGCAGCCGGAACGCGGCCAGCCACGCGGCGAGGGCGAACGTCGCCATCGCGGCGGCGGTGACGACCACCCAGCGGCGGCGCAGCCACGCCGTGTAGCGCGTGGCGAGGGCGAGCTTGCGATCCTGCGTCATCTCGGACGCAGGACGGATACAAGCGGTGGACCAACCACTGCACGTGACCTCGCGGTCACACGCCGGGTGTCAGGTCTTCACCAGAGCGCGCGCGTGCGAGTCGGGGCGCCGCGACGTTCCGGGCGCTTGCCCTCCATCGCGCGCGGCCGCGCCGGATCGTGGCGATCGACCTTCTGGTGCTGCCGCTCGGGATCGAGCTCGAGGGCGACGAGGCGCGCGGCCACCGGATCGGTGCGCTGCAGCTCGGCGACCTTCATCGCCAGCGACGGATCGACGGCGCGGCCCTCGATGCGCACCTCGAAGTGGAGGTGCGGACCGGTGGTGCGGCCCGTCGAGCCGACCTGACCGATGCGCAGCCCGGCGAGGATCGGCGTGCCCGCCTCGATCTCGATGCGGTTCAGGTGCGCGTACCGCGTCACGAGCCCGCCGCCGTGGTCGATGTAGATGACCTTGCCGTAGCCGCGCTGGCGGCCGGTGAACGCGACCATCCCGGGGCCGGCGGCATAGACCGGCGTGCCGCGGTCGGCGCGGAAGTCGGTGCCGCGGTGGAACCTGGCGCGCTTGTTCATGGGATCGCGGCGCCAGCCGAAGCCCGAGCTCTCGACGCCCGGCACCGGCGACGCGAGGAGCGGCGTCAGGTCCGGCAGGATCGGCGCGAACGGGACGAGCTGCGCGACCATCCACTGGGTTTCGAGCGCGACGTCGCGGAGGTGCAGCTGCAGCCGCGCGCCCGCCGAGATCGCCACCGCAGGAAGCTGCGCGCACCAGGCGGTCGCCTGGGCCGTGACGGTGCGGCTGTACGAGGCGAACGCGCTCCAGGACGTGGTCTCCCACGAGCTCGGCCAGGAAGCTTCCGCACGTGCGGTCGACGCGGCCGGAGGTGACGCGATGGCAGCACAGAGGGCGCCGGCAAGGATCCACGGACGTACGGCCATCGCGTCGATTTTTTGACGTCCAAGCGGTCGCGATCAACCGTCCATGGCAAGAATCGCCCTGTGAGCCGTAGCCGACGTTTGACTACCATCGCCGCATGCCTCGTCGCGGCCGCCTGCTTCTCGTTCGCCGTGCACGCGGGTTGGTGGTGGACGATCGGCGAGGTCGGCGTCGGGCCGGTCTCGACCCAGCGCTGCTTCGACGGCAAGTGCGAGAGCGGCTCGCTGGCGTGGGCCGGCGGCACCGAGGTCTGGGAGCGTGCCGGCACGGCGACGTGGGCCGCGGGCCTCGTCGCGTCGATCGTCCTCGTCGCGACGATGG
>JAIOII010001001.1 GCA_019912685.1 Kofleriaceae bacterium | reverse complement strand
CGGGCGGCGGCTCCTCGTGCGCGTCGCGCGCGAGCGGCATCGCCGCCGCCTTGTTGCCGAGGTGGCCGAGGACCTTGACCGCGACCGCGCGCTGCGACGGATCGCTCTCGTCGGCGAGCGCGTCGAGGAGCGCCTTCATGCCGCCCTTGCCGAGGCGATCGAGCTCGGCGCGCGCGGCGGCGCGGACCTCGGATGGCCCGCGGCGCGTGCGCTGCTCCAGCGGCTCGACGTAGTGATCGAAGAGCTCGACGAGGATGCGGCGATAGACCGGCTTGTGGGCGAGGATCGTCGACAGCGGGGCCACGACCTTCTCGAGCTCGCCGAGCGAGCCTTCGGTCTCGGCGAGCACGATCGCCTGCTTGCCGGCGCGCAGGAGCTGATCGTCGTCGGTCGACTGGCGCAGGACGCGGCGATAGAGGTCGAGCGCCTTGTCGCGCTTGTCGAGGAGCTTGTAGATGTCCGCGAGCTCGAAGTGCGCCTTGAAGTTGCGCGGGTCGAGCGCGATCGTCTTCTCGTACGCCGCGGCCGCGTCCTCGAACTTGTTCATGTCGAAGTAGCGCGCCGCCATGCGCTCGTACGCGACCGGATCGTTCGGGCTCTTCTCGAGCGCCTTCCGCGACCAGTCGATCGCCTCCTTGTCGCGGCGCGCCTTGGTCATGATCTCGGCGATCTGGCCGTAGACCTCGCGCTCGCGGGCGGGGGCGAGCTCGGCGAGCCGCTGGAGCTTGGCGACGGCCTCGTCCCACATCTGCGCGGCGACGTAGGCCTTCACGAGATCCTGGATCGTGTCCTGATCGTCGGGCGCGAGCTGGTGCAGCCGCTCGAGCGTCGCCCGCGGCTCGCCCTTGTGCGCGCGCGTCGGGTGCTCGTAGTACGCGACGAGGAAGTGGCCGGCCTCGAGATCGGGCGGCGTCTTCCCGAACGCGGCCCGCCAGCGATCGACGTACTCGCGCACCTTGCGACCGGTGTCCCAGCGCTGCAGCACCGCGACGATGCGCCGGCGCGCCTCGCGGCGGGACGAACGATCGCTCGGCTTGGTCCAGAGCGACAGGGCCTTCTCCCAGTCGGCGACCGCCTCGTCGAACTGCTTCTGCCGCTCGTGGATCTGCGCGCGGCCCTTGTACAGCTCGGGGTTGTTCGGCTCGAGCTTGATCGCCTTGGCGTAGTAGACGAGGCCCTCGGCGGGCGCGTCGTGCTCGGCGAGGACGTCGCCGAGCTTGGCGTAGCCCGTCGCGGAGCGCGTGTTGGCGATGCGCTTCCACGTCGCCATCGCTTTGTCCTTCTGGCCGCGCTGGTGGTACTGCTCGCCGAGCGTCACCAGGTGCGCGGGATCGTCGGGCTCGAGCCGCGCGAGCCGCTCGAGCGCGGCCATCGCGAGGTCGTCCTTGCCCCAGCGCAGGTACATGTCGGCGATCGCCGACTGCGCGCCCGCGTCGCCGGGGAAGCGGCTCTCCATGCGCTTCAGCACCTCGAGCGCCTTCTTCTCGTCGCCGGTGCGCCAGTAGCGCTCGGCGAGCTCGATCTGGAAGCGCGCCTCGCCCGGCGCCTCGCGGACGACGACCTCGTACTGCGCGACCGCATCCTTCTCGCGGCCGACCGCCTCGAGCAGCTGGATGAGCCGGCGCTGCGTCTCGAGCTCGTACGGCGACTTCGCGACGGCGCGCTTGTAGGCGACGACCGCCTTCTCCTGATCGCCCGTCTCCTCGTAGAGCCGCGCGAGCGTGTCCCACTCGAAGTGGCCGCGGCGGCCCTCCGGCCACTCCTTGTCGTAGTACGCGAGGAGCTCGGGCAGGGTCTGCTTGCGGCGGTAGATGTCGACGATGCGCGCCGTGAGCTCGACCTCGAGGTAGTAGCCGCGGGGGACGAGCTTGATCGCGCGGCGGTAGGCGGCGACGGCGAGGGTGTCGTCGCCCTTCTGCTCGAGGGCCTGGCCGATGCGCGCGACGACCTCGACCCGGCGCGCCGGATCCTTGCCGAGCCGCTTCTCGGTCTCCTCGTACACGGCGATCGCCTCGTCGTGGCGGCCGGCCTGCGCGAGCGCGTCGCCGAGCTCGAGGCGGAGGGCGGCGTTGCCGGGATCGAGCGCGATGTACTGATCGAAGTAGCGGCGTGCGCCGTCGATGTCCTTGGCGCCGAGGGCGAGGTCGGCGAGCGCGCGCAGGGCCTTCATCCGGGTCGCCTTGGACGCGCCGGCGGCGGCGAGCGCCTTGTCGAAGGCGGCGCGCGCCTCGGTCGGCTTGCCGCTCGCGCGGTAGAGCGCGCCGAGCTCGACGGCGACGGCGGGATCGTCCTTCACCGCGGCGGCGCGCTCGAAGAGGCCGAGCGCGGTCCCGTCGTCGCCCTGGCCCTTGGCGATGCGGCCGAGCACGACGAGCGCCGCCCAGTCATCGGGCTTCTTGGCGAGGACGGCCTCGTACTCGTCGCGCAGCTGCGCCACCGTGCGGTAGCGCCGGTACATCGTGAGGAGCTTGGCCAGCGCGTCGGCGTCGCTCGGGTTGCGGGCGAGGATGCCCTTCAGCTTGGCGACGACCTTCTTGTCGAACGGGTCGCGGGTGACCCCCCAGTCGTCGCCTTGCGCGGCGGCGGTCGCCGGCACAGCAAGCAGGAGCGCGGCGACGAGGGCAGCTACGAGTCGCACCTCCGAACTATAACGTGCGCATCTCCCCCGTGCCCGTGCCCGATCACGCCGTCGCGCCGCGGATCCGCGCCAGCAGTCCACCGAGCTGGTCGCGCCGGCTCTCGATGCAGAAGTCCCGCAGCTGCCGCGCGTGCATCTGCGCCATCGCGATGAAGCGCACGCCGATGCCGCTCGCCAGATCGTCGCCCTTGCGGTAGCAGACCTCGCCCTTGGCCCAGATCGTCTCCGCCTGCCCGGGCAGCTCGATCTCGATCGCCATCATCGTGCCGGGCGCGGGCGCGCGCGCCGAGACCGCGCACAGGCGAACCCCCGTGTCCGACAGATCCTCGGCCAGCGCGCGAACCGGGCGGTCGCGGATGAACGACGTGAGCATGGTGGAGAACGGGATCCGGTAGCCGAGCCGTCGGTCGCGCATCGTTTGGGCTCCTGGTGGGGCGATGTAGGTGTCGATCGTACCGATCCCGGACCCGGGGGCCAGTTTCTGTCGGCCGGTCGCTTAGGATGCCCCCGTGGCCGTCACGCCATTCCCCTGGAATCGGCTCCGTTCCACCACCTGGATCGCGTCGCGGGCCGCGGCCTGGGTC
>JAIOII010000015.1 GCA_019912685.1 Kofleriaceae bacterium | reverse complement strand
CGACCGCCCCGGTGAGGGCCTCACCACCGACCAGCTGTTCGCCGCCGGCTGGCCCGACGAGCGAGCGCTGCAGCACGCGGCGCGGAACCGTGTGTGGGTCGCGCTCGCCGGCCTGCGTGCGCTCGGCCTCGACGCGCTGATCCACCGGCGCGGCGGACGCTACGTGCTCGATCCGGGCGTCGAGATCGAGGTCGAGCGCTGAGCCCGTCAGAGGACGACGATCGGCGCGCAGGTCGACACGCCGGCGCCGACCACCTTGAAGCCGAGCCCGGACCGCACGACGTCGACCGCGCCGGCCGCCGGATCGAGACGCAGCACCCGGTGCTGGGTTGCGCCCGATCCGCCGACCTGGACATCGGAGACGAAGACGTAGAAGCGCCCGCCCCAGTGCGCGAACGCCCATCCGATCGGGATGCCGGCGAGCGGCGGCAGCGGCGCGCGGCTGACGAGCTGCGCGCTCGCCGGATCGAGGCGCGCGACGAAGCTGCCCTGCTGGCCCGGGTAATACGCCCACAGCTCGCCATTGCCCGTTCCGGTCAGCTCGGGCTGGAACTCGCCCCGGACCAGCGGACCGCGCAGCTCGACCGCGGCGTGATCGCCGGTGAGCCGCGCGAGGTTGCCCTGCCCGGGCGCCTCGACGGTGCCGCCGGCGATGAAGAGCTGCTCCTCGGTCGACCCGGGGTCGCTGACGAACCCCATCCCGAACAGCTTGAACCCGCCGCGGCCGGGGACGAACGACGTCGGACGGCACGACGCGTCGGCCGTGCTCACCTCGAACAGCTCGCCGCTGGTGTAGAGCACCCACGCCGAACCGTGGCGCCCGACCGCCATCGAGTACGGACTCGCCGCCCCACCGCCGCGTTCGGGCCACTCGGGTCCGGCCGGACATTGCAGCCGACCGATCGACGTGAACGTGTGCGCGTCCATCGCCGGTTCGAAGCTCATCAGCTCGTCGTCGCTGGTGACGACGTAGATCGTTCGCGCCGCGGCGCCGCAATCGCCGCCGCAGGTGCCGCCGCCACACCCGAGGTCACCGCAGTCCTCGAGCACGCCGCCGAGGGTGCCGTCGGCGGCGCAGGCGACCACGTCGCCGTCGGCGCAGGTCCGCGGCGCGCGCGGGTCGCAGTCGCGGCAGCCGAGGTCGGCGACGCACACTTCGGGTGCCTGGCACGCCTCGACGTCGACGAACGCGCCGTCGACGCACGCCTGGTACGTGGCGCCGGCGCACCGTGTGACCCCGCCGGCGCACGGCTCCGGATCGATGTCGTCGTCGGATCCCGGGACAACGCTCGGGCCGCATGCGACAACGACAACGAGCAACGGGGGGAGCAGGAGCCGTGCGCCGGCGAGTGTCATGGTCATCACCTCCGCCCACGACTCTCCTCCGCCGGCGCGGCGTAAGATCCTTATGTCCTCGGCTCGAGGAGCCGCGCGGCCAACCGTGCAGGCTTCGCCGACGTTCGCCTCCTTCACGACGAAGGCAACCTACCCGGAGCAGCCCCAGCCCCGCGAGACTTGAACCCGTGTCGGCGGGTGATACGATCGTGCCATGGCTGCACCAAACCTCGACGATCTGCTCGCGCTGGACGTCCAGACGCGGCTGTCACTCGTCCAGGAGCTCTGGGACAGCATCGTCAAGGACGCGCAGTCCGGTAACGAGCTTCCAGTCACGGACTCGGAGCGACGAGAGCTCGACGATCGACTCGCCGAGGATGACCAGCATCCCGATCAAGCGATCGCGTGGGACGACGCGCGTGCCCGTCTCCGCAATCGCCCATGAGTCACTCGCTCAGCCTGCGCCCGCGCGCGCTCGCCGAGCTCCAAGCAGCCCGCAACGGCTACGACCTCGTCGGCCATGGCAACTCGTTCCTGGACGAGCTCGAATCCGTGCTGGACGCTATCCAGGCGATGCCGCATCGCTTCCCGATCGTTCACGGGACCATCCACCGCGCGTTGCTGCGGCGCTATCCATTCGCGGTCTTCTTCCGCATCCGCCCGAACACCTCGCACGTCGTCGTGCTCGCCGTGTTCCCGCAACGCGGGAACCACGCGCGCTGGCCGAAGCGTTGAGTGCGGAGCGACCCCAACGGGATTGATTCGCTTCGCGCTTGAAGTACTCGCGCTGGGTGCAGGTGAGCGTCGTCGAGAACGAGCAGGTCATCCCTGGCGAGCGTGCCGTGTTCGTTCGCGGCTCGCACCTGGAGCGAGTGGCGCATCGCGCACCGCGCCAACAGTCGGCCCGGCAGCGGCAAGATATTGGGGAGGACGATGGCAGCCGAACCCACGGCGATCTCGCAGCGCGACATCCTTCAGCATGCTGAATGGGTGCGCCGGCTGGCGCTCGCCCTGGTCGGCAACCCGGACGATGCCGACGAGCTGGCGCAGGAGACCTGGGAGGCGGCGCTGTCCCGTCCGCCGCGCGAATCCGGGCCGCTGCGCCCGTGGCTGGCCGGCGTGGTGCGCAACCTCGCGCGCATGCGCGCCCGCTCGACCGGACGCCGCGCTCGCCGCGAGGAGTCGGCGGAGGGACCCGAGCCAGCGCCGTCGCCCGACGAGCTCATCGCCCGGGTCGAGCTCGAGCAGCAGGTCGTGCGCCGCGTGCTCGATCTGAACGAGCCGTTCCGGTCGACGCTGCTGCTCCGCTATTACGAAGGTTGCTCGGCCGCCGAGATCGCGCGGCGGCAAGAGGTGCCCGCGGGCACCGTACGCTGGCGCCTCAAGCGCGGACTGGACGATCTGCGCCGGCAGCTGGACGACACCCATCAGGGCGATCGCAAGCGCTGGGCGCTCCTGCTCGCGCCCCCGTCCGCTACCGCGATCGGGCCCGCCCTGGCTCCCGCCGGCGGCTCGACGCTCGTGGGAGTCATCGCCATGAAGACCACCTACAAGATCGGTCTCGTCGTCATCGTCGCCCTGATCGCCGTGCTCGGCGCTCGGCATGTCGGACGCGACAAGGGCGAGAGCCCCACCGCCATCGACGCACCGTCGGCGTCGGCGCCGAACCCGCCGACCGCCATGCCCGCCCCAAGCGTCAGCGACGAACAGGTGACCCGCGAGGAGGACCCCACCGGTGCCCTGCGCCTGGAAGGTCAGGTGATCGACGCCGACGAGAACCCGGTCGGTGGCGCCACCGTCGCCATCGACACCAACCCGCCGCGCACCGTGACCACCGACACCGATGGTTCGTTCGCGTTCGATCAACTGATCGGCCGCGACTACAAGCTCGAAGCGCGCGCCGACGACCGCTACGCCGGCCCCGCGTACCTGCGCCTGGCCGAGGACACCGAGCCCGTGATCCTGCGCGTCGGGCCAGGCGCGTCGATCACCGTCGAGGTGCGCGATGCCGACACGGGAGATCCGATCGCGGGCGCCACGGTCGAGCTGCGGTCGACCTTGTCGTGGACGGCGACCACCGGCGACGACGGTGTCGCCCGGCTGAGAGGCGTCGGTGGCTCTGGCTTCGACATGTCGCTGAAGGCGGCTGCGCACGGCTACGCCTCGGAGCTTCGCCGCGTCTCGCCCAGCCCCGGCGACGATCGGCGCGAGCTCATGACGCTGCACCGCGGCGCGAGCGTCTCGGGCCGTGCGGTCACCACCAACGGTACGCCGATCTCGGGCGCGCGCGTGCTGGCAGTGTCGACGTCGGAGCCGTTCCCGCTGACCGAACCACGCCGCGACGGCGTGATCACGGGAACGCACGGCGAGTGGTCGGTCGCCGCGGTCGCGGCCGGCTCGTACCGCTTCGTCCTGTCGCACCCCGACCACGAGCCCGCGTCGACCGGACCGGTCGTGGTCGACGGAGTCACGCCGCGCAGCGGCATCGAGATCCGCGCCGCCGCCGGCGGCGAGGTGCGCGGCACGGTGGCCTCGGCCAGCGGCGTTCCGGTGGTGGCGGCCGACGTGCGTTTCGTCGCCAGCGGCGGCGTCGTGTGGCGCACCGCGCGCCAGGCGTTCACCGACGCCGACGGCAACTACGTCATCCGCGGCCTGCCCCGCCGCCGCGCGCAGGTGGTGGCGACGCACGCCTCTGGCGCCTCGGATGTGGTCGATGTCGATCTGACCGACGCATCCAGGGCGACTGCGAACCTGACCCTGTCGATCGACGGTGCCATCGACGGCATCGTGGTGACCCGCAGCGGCGAGCCCGTGCCCGAGGCGCAGGTCATGGCCGAGCCGGACTGGAACGGCAACGCGGGCGAGCGCGAGCGCTGGGGAGTACGCGGCGACCAGTACCGCATCGCCGATGCGGGCGGAAGATTCCACATCGGCGGGCTGCCAGCCGGGCGCTATCGCGTGCGTGCCGCGCGGCCGGGAGCATCGGAGTCGATGCTGTGGACCCAGGTCGGCCAGGTCGTCCCGGCCGGCACGACCGGGCTGAGGCTGACGGTCTCGTCGCCGGGCACGGTCGAGGGCCACGTGCTGTACGACGACGGGAGTCCTCCGCCGGCGTTCACCGTGGCCGTCGGCTACGGCACGCCCATGCCGTTCGCGACAACCGACGGTCACTTCGTCGTCGACGTTCCGGGGGGCGCCTTCAACCTGGCGGTGTCGGGACCGACGTTCATCCGCAAGCTGGTTGCGATCGAGGTCGAGGACGGCGGCAGCAAGGACGTCGGCACCATCACGGTGAAGCGCGGCCGCTCGATCAGCGGCCGGGTGCTCGATGCGTCGGGCGTGCCGGTCGCCGCTGCCACCGTCGCCGCGGGTCTGCTGCTCACCGGCGACGGCCAGAAGCTGTACCTCGACGGCGAGAGCGTCGGCGCGCAGGAGACCAAGACCGACGACCAGGGGCACTTCCTGATGAGCGGGTTCCCACCCGCGTCGATCACGGTGACCGCGGCCAAGGACGGAGTCGGCCGCTCGCAGTCGCTGTCGATCCCGAGCGGGCCGAGCAGCGCCGAGGTCGACCTGGTGCTCGCCGCGACCGGCTCCGTCTCCGGAACCGCACGCCTGGACGGCGCGCCGCTCGCCGAGACGATCGTCATCGCCAGCCCGGCCAACGGATCGTCGTCGAACTTCTTCGTCACGACGGGGCCGGACGGCAGCTTCGCGCTCGACACCCTGACCCCGGGGCTGTACGCGATCACCCCGATCATCGGCGGCAGCGGCGACAAGCACTTTCGCCGGGTCGATCTCGTCGCCGGCCAGCGCGCGCAGGTCGACATCGACGCGACGACCGGTCCGGGGGCCGTCGAGATCACGGTGAAGACCGACGCGGGCGATCCCGTCGCGGCCGCGCAGGTGGCGGTGATCGGCCTCAGCGTGGACGCGCCGAACATGGCTGCGCTGCGCTACGGCGCCCTCCTGCCGTCGCTCCCGCCGGACGGCCCCCCGGTCCCGTTCTATACCCGCAAGGCGATCGGCGTCCCTGCCCGCGTCGACCGCATGAGACCCGGCGCCTACACCGCGTGCGCTGTGCCGCTGCCCGGTGACCCGCGTGACCCATCGGTCGCGCAGCAACTCCAGGAGCGGTTGAACAGCCTGCCGATGACGTGCACACCCGTGACCATCGGCGGCGGCGAGAAGAAGCTGACCATCACGGTCCCGGCGGCGTGGACCCAGCCGGACTGAGCGGCTATGCCAGCGCGTCGACCGCGAGCCCTCCGCGATGGTCGTTGCGGATCGTCGCGTCTCGATCACGATCTCTCCGCAAGCCACCGCCGGCTGTTCCGACCTGGACTGCAAGGTGATGGTCCAGGTCGTGACCCACGAGCGTGACGACGCCTACGCTCGGATGGTAAGGGCCTACGAGGTGCGTCTGGCCATGCGAGTGCCGCAACCATGAACCGCGCAACGGCCGCTCGGCTGGCCATCGCGCTGGCGCTCGTGACGGCGAGCTTCTGCGTCGGGCTATGGACACGGCCGGAGGCGGCGCGCGCAGCGCATACGACCGACGCGCCGGGCGCGGGGGCCAGCGCGTCGCGCGACACCGTCGGTCGTGACGCGACCGGTGTGGCTCATGCCGTGGCGCCAGGGTTGTTGCCAGCGACGCCGTCGGCGCCGGCGGCGGCGGCGGCGGCCACGGATGATCCGGTGCGCGTCGCGCTCGCGAGCGGCGCGTCGATCGTGGGCTTGTACGACGCCCAGGGCCGAGACGACCTGTGGGCGGATCAGATCGAGCGCTTCATCGAAGCGTCCTACGGGGAGGCCGTGGCCACGATCATGCCGGGCGCGTCGGCTCCGCGGACCGAGTGCAAGAGCTCGATCTGTCGGACCTCGTTCGACGTCCCGGAGGAGATGACGCGGTCGGCGATGTGGCGTGCTCAACATCTGACGGTCGCCGAGGGAGTCTCTCCATACGCGGAGGACGCCGCCGACGACGGCATGGTCCGCGTCACCGTCTACGCATGGTTCGCGGCCGAACACCGCGACGCCGACGCGTTGCGCTCTCACTGGCGCGACGAGACGGCCGCACGGTTTCCAGGTGGGCTCTCGCAGATGAAGGAGTTCCTCGAGGCCGAGGAGCAGCGATTGCGGACGCTGATGGAGGGCTCGCCGTGAAGGCCGGCCCGGCGTACGTCCTCGGCGTGGTCGCAGCCTCCGCGCTCGCGTTCGGCGTGGGTCGGTCGTGGCCGCGCGCACAGGTTGCGGCGACCCCGAACGCGGCGTTCGGTCGTGGCCACCCGCCCGCTGCCGTCGAGAAGCCACCGGAGCGTCGCGCGGCGACGGCGTCCAGCGTGCGTCCTCCCGAGCGACGCGAGCTGGTCACGCGCGCTGACGACGACAGCGCCTATCTGCGTGCGTGGCGCAACGACCGGGTGGCGGCCGACGCGACTCGCTCGGCCGTGATCGCGGTGGTCGAGCGTCGCCGCCGTGAACGAGACGGCGAGCTGCGCGCGTGTCTCGCTGGCGACGCCACGGCCGGTCAGATCGTGCGGGTCCGGTTCGACACGCGCGTTCGCGCCGACGGCGACGTCGCGGTCGTCGGCGACGTCAGCGACGGGGTCGTGCTCGAAGGACCGCCGCTCGCCGAAGACGCCGTGACGTGTCTGGCCGCGGTGCTGGCCGGGCGCGACGACGCCCGGGCCGCCGCCGACGCTGCACCGTTCCTCTCCGATTTCGACGGCGTGATCGACTACACGCTGGCGCTCGCGTTCGCTCCGAGCGGACACGGCGAGCCGCCCTGAGCGCGACGCAGGACAGCGATCGACGTGCCGACGACGACCGCGCTATCATGGCCCGTGGAAGTCGAGCTCTTCGCGCCGATGCTTCCGAGTCGGCCGTGTCGCTTCTGTCTCTGCTTGCAGGGCGGCAGTGTGTTCGCAGACTTCGATGTCGACCCCGACGGGCGCGTGTTCGTCGTCCGCATTTCGTTCGACGGGTACGGGTGCTGCCCGGCGCCCCAGAGTTCATACCGGCGCTGACGAACCGATCGGATGACGCGGGGTTGCACGGTGCCGGCTGGATCTCCGGCATGTGGGAATCCGGACGCGCTGGCAGCGGTTGCCGAGGTGATGGAAGCTGCCCCGCTGCTCGTGGA
>JAIOII010001000.1 GCA_019912685.1 Kofleriaceae bacterium | reverse complement strand
GCCGGGCCCCGACGCGACGGTGCGCAGCCTCGTGACGGCGGCGCGCGCGGGCGATCGCAAGGCGGTGTGGCAGCTGCTGTCGCCGGACACGCAGGCGCGGCTCGAGCGGCAGGCGAAGGAGGCGACCGAGCTCGTCGGCTCGAGCACGCGCTACGAGGCGATGGATCTCATCAGCATCGGCTCGTCGGAGGACGTGCCCGCGCCGACCGAGATCAAGGTGCTGACGAAGAGCGGTGACGACGCGATGGTCGAGATCGCCGGGCCGACGGGGCGCGCGCAGCTCCCGCTGCGGCGCGTCCAGGGCCGCTGGCGCGTGCACCTGCCCTGAGGATCAGATGGCCGTGCTACCTCCCGACGCTGGTGCAGACGTGATCGCAGCGAACGTGGTGGAGGTGCAGGACCGGCCGAAGGGGCCGCTCGAGCGCGCGCTCGAGGAGGTGTTCGGGTTCACGACCCTGCGTCCCGGGCAGGCCGACGTGATCACCGAGGTGCTCGACGGGCACCCGGTGGTGGCGGTCATGCCGACGGGCGCCGGCAAGAGCCTCTGTTACCAGCTCCCGGCGGTGGTGCTCGGGCAGAAGGGTGGGGTCACGCTGGTCGTGTCGCCGCTCATCGCGCTCATGAAGGACCAGGTCGACGTGCTGACGGCGCGCGGCGTGGCGGCGGCGGCGCTCACCAGCGCGGCCACGCAGGAGCAGCAGCGCGACATCCTCGACGGCATCCGCGCCGGCCTGTTCACGCTCGTGTACGTCGCGCCCGAGCGCTTCAGGAGCCCGCGCTTCCTCGACGCGCTGCGCGCGATCGGCGACCGGCTCGCGCTGGTCGCGATCGACGAGGCCCACTGCATCAGCGAGTGGGGGCACGACTTCCGCCCGGACTACCGGCGCATCGGCGCGGCGGTGCGCGAGCTGCGGCCGCCGCGGGTGGCGGCGTTCACGGCGACGGCCACGCCCGAGGTGCGCGCCGACATCGCCGAGCAGCTCGCGATGACGAGCCCGCGCGTGCACGTGCGCGGCTTCGATCGCCCGAACCTGTACTACGCGATCGAGAAGGTGCGCGGCATCGACGAGAAGAGCCAGCGCCTCGTGCAGCTCGCGCGCACGCGCGACGGCGGCGTCGCGCTCGTGTACGCGGCGACGCGCAAGAACGCCGAGAAGTACGCCGACACGCTGAAGCGCGCGGGGATGCGCGTGCGCGTCTACCACGCCGGGCTCGACGACAAGTCGCGCGACGAGGCGCAGGACGTGTTCATGGCCGGCAAGCTCGACGCCATCGTCGCGACCAACGCGTTCGGCATGGGCGTCGACAAGAGCGATATCCGCGTGGTCATCCACGCCGACGTGCCGCGCAGCCCCGAGGCGTACTACCAGGAGTGCGGGCGCGGCGGGCGCGACGGGCGGGCGACGAAGTGCGTGCTGCTGTTCGGCGCGGGCGACGCGCGGCTGCAGGAGTTCCTGATCGACGCGTCGTATCCGAGCTCCGAGCAGCTGCGCGGCCTGTGGAAGCTCCTGAAGGACCGCCCCGAGCTCGGCGCCGGCGACGTGGAGGCGCGCGTCGCCGGGCTGTTGCCGGGCGAGCCCCATGCGTCGACCGTGAGCTCGGCCTTGCGGCTGCTCGAGCGTCACGGCCTCCTGCGGCGCGAGAGCGAGGTCTACGAGGCCGTGCGCCCGGACCCGGCGGTGTATCCGCCCCTCGACGTCGAGGGGCTGGCGCGGCGCGCCGAGGTCGAGCGCGGCAAGCTGCGCGCGATGGTCGAGTTCGCGTGGTCGTCGCGGTGCCGGCGACAGATGATCCTCGAGTACTTCGGCGACGAGGAGTGGGCGGACCGGACGCGGCGCTGCGGCGCGTGCGACGCGTGCGACGCGGTGGCGCACGGTGGCTCGGCCGAGATGGACGAGAAGACCAAGCGCGGCATCGAGCGGCTCTTGCTCCTCGTCGGCAGCCTGCACGGGCGCTTCGGGCGCACGCGCATCGCGGCCCTCGCGGTCGGCGCGCAGGAGGAGGACCGGCGCTGGGACGACGTGCCCGACGTCGGTTGCCTGAAGGGCTGGACCCAGCGCGACGTCCTCGATCTCCTGCGCGGCCTCGAGGGCGCGGGTCTCATCACGTCGACCGGCGGCGAGTACCCGACGATCAAGACGACGCGCCAGGGCGACCTCGCGAGCCTCGGCAAGGTCGACGTGACGACCCTGGGCATCGGCATCGCGCTGCGCCGCCCCGCCGGCAAGGCGTCGAAGATCAAGCCGCGCGTCCGCAAGCGCACCTGAGCCGGACGATCGGGCGGATTCTCGCCAACGCCGGGCGCTACGCTGCATGTCCGGATCACGATGGCGAACGAGACCCGAGCCCTCGATCCGCACGCGCTCCTGGAGCACGCGGCCTGGCTACGCCGGCTGGCCGTGGCGCTGGTCGGCGACGGCGGCGGCGCCGACGACCTGGTGCAGGAGACCTGGCTGGCGGCGCTGCGACGGCCGCCGGCGGATGACCGGCCGGTGCGGCCGTGGCTGCGGCGGGTGCTCGAGAACGGCGCGCGCTTTCGCTGGCGCGGTGCTCGCAACCGCGCGGCGCGGGAGGAGCGCGTGGCGTCGCTGGCGGAGGCCGAGGCCGCGTCGCCGGCGGAGCTGCTCGAGCGCCACGAGACGCAGCAGCTGCTCGCGCGGCTGGTGGGCGAGCTCGACGAGCCGTATCGGGCGACGATCCTGTTGCGCTACGCCGAAGGGCTGACGCCGACCGAGATCGCGCGGCACCTCGACGTTCCCGCGGGAACGGTGCGCTGGCGCCTGAAGGAGGGGCTCGCGCGCTTGCGCGCCGGCCTCGAT
>JAIOII010000999.1 GCA_019912685.1 Kofleriaceae bacterium | reverse complement strand
CGCGCGCTTCGAGGAGGCGATCGGCGCCGACGCGACGTGGGCGATCCCGCACCTCGGCCTCTCGGGCGCGCTGTCGGGGCTGGGCGAGATCGAGCGCGCGATCGAGGCGGCGCACGCCGCGCAGCGCCTCGCGCCGAGGTGGTGGATGACCGTCGCCGCGGAGGCGCGCGTCCATCGCCGCGCCAAGGCGTACGACCGCGCCATCGAGCAGTACCGGCGCGCGCTCCTCCTGGCGCCCGACGAGCCGATCCTCCTCGCCGAGCTCGCGCTCGTCTATCACGCGACGCGGCTCGACACCGAGGCCGAACGCTACGCGCGCGAGGCCCTGGCGAAGGATCCCGACATGGTCGCGGTGCACCTCATGCTCGCCGAGCGCGCGCTCGAGAAGAAGCAGGGCGCCGACGCGCTCGCGGCGGCGAACCGCGTCGTCGCCCTCGAGCCGCAGAGCGCGACGGGCCTCCTGGCGCGGGCCGACGCGCTCAACCTGCTCGGCCAGAAGCTCGAGGCGAAGGAGGTCTACGGCCAGCTGGTCGCGCTCGTCGAGCGGACCGGCGACAAGACCGTCGAGGCCGAGCGCATCGCCGACATCCGTGACGCGCTCGCCAAGGGCAAGCTCCCCCTCGGCCGCGGCGACCGCCGGCGCCACGGCGCGCCCTCGCGCCGCTCCGGCAGCCCGCGCCGCTCCGACTCCCACACGGACGACCCGCTGAACGGCCTCATGGGCCTCTGACGGGGACGGTGGAAACTTTGACAACTTTTCGGAGTTCCCGAACCCCTTGATGTCGTCGTAGTTGCCCGCGCAGATGATGCCGAGGCGCTCGACGGCGCGCGCCGGTGAGCCGCCGCTCTCCTCGAGCGCACCGGGACAGGGCCGCCTTCTCGACAGAAGTTGTCAGAGTTTCCACCGTCCCCGGCTCTGGAGCTCTAACCGTCGCCGCTCGACAGGCCGTACTCCTTCATCTTGTTGTAGATGCTCGCGCGGCTGATGCCGAGGAGCTTGGCGGCGCGGGCCGGCGAGCCGCCGCTCTCCTCGAGCGCCTGGGTCAGCGCCGCTCGCTCGACGGTGTGGACCGCGGCGTCGACGATGTCGCGGAGCGTCTTGTTGTCGCCGAGGCCGCGCAGCGCGATCGCCGTGTCGGTCGAGCCCGGCGCGGCGCGCGGGGCCGACGGCGATAGCCCGGCGAGGTCGAGATCCTGCGCGCGGATCTTCTCGCCGTCGCACAGGATCGCGGCGCGGGAGAGGACGTTCTCGAGCTCGCGGATGTTGCCGGGCCAGTGATAGGCGAGGAGGCGGGCGAGCGCGTCGGGCGTGAGCTGCGTCGGATACCGCGCGGCGCCGCCGGCGCCCTGCGACTTCGCGGCGCCGCGGCGGCGGGCGAGGATGTGGCCGGCGAGGAGCGGGATGTCCTCGCGGCGCTCGCGCAGGGGCGGCACCTGGATCGGGACGACGGCGAGGCGCCAGTACAGATCCTCGCGGAACTCGCCGGCGGCGACGAGCGCCTTCAGATCCTTGTTGGTCGCGGCGACGACGCGCACGTCGATCGCCACGACGTGGTCGGCGCCGACCGGCTTGATCTCGCGCTCCTGGAGGACGCGCAGGAGCTTGTTCTGCACGCTCGGCGCGATGTCGCCGATCTCGTCGAGGAAGATCGTGCCCTCGTGCGCTTCGCGGAAGAGACCGCGGCGGGCGCGGCCGGCGCCGGTGAACGCGCCCTTCTCGTGGCCGAAAAGCTCGGCCTCGAGCAGGCTCGGCGACAGCGCCGAGCAGTCGAAGGCCACGAACGGGCGCTCGGCGCGCGGCCCGAGGCGATGCAGCGTGCGCGCGAGCAGCTCCTTGCCGGTGCCGCTCTCGCCGAGGATGAGCACGGTCGCGTCGGTCGCGGCGACGCGCTCGACCAGCGCGAGCAGCTGCCGCATCGGCGCCGACTCGCCGACGATCTCGCCGAGCCCGCGCGCGCGGTCGACCTCGATGCGCAGGCGCCGCACCTCGCGAGCGAGGGCGCCGTGTCGCATCGCGCGCTCGATCGCGGCGCGCAGCTCGTCGCCGCCGACCGTCTTGCGCAG
>JAIOII010000998.1 GCA_019912685.1 Kofleriaceae bacterium | reverse complement strand
CTGGCCGGCGCGCCGGCGGAGCCGCAAGGTCGGCCTGGCCGCCGCCCTGCCCGCCTTGCTGCTCGTGCCGCTCACGCTCGTGCGCTGCGGCGGTGAGCCCGAGGTGAAGTACCTCGCGGTGACCGCGTCCCCGACCCTCGCCACCGCGATCGAGCTGGTGCGCAAGGCCAACGACCTCGACGGCGACGGCTTCGGCTCGCTGCTCGGCGAGAACGACTGCGCGCCGCGCAAGAAGTCGATCCGTCCCGGCGTCCGCGATATGCCCGACAACGGCATCGACGAGAACTGCGACGGCCGCGACTTCTCGATGCGCGACCTCATCCAGCCGAGCGGCCCGACCGTTCCGGTCCCGACCGCGTTCCAGAAGCCGTGGAACGTCCTCTTCATCACGATCGACACGGTCCGCTACGACTACACGTCGTTCGGCGGCCGCAAGACCGGCCCCAAGAAGCGCGACACCACCCCGCGCCTGGCCGAGCTCGTGTCGCGCTCGGCGTCGTTCACGTTCGCGCAGGCCCCGTCGGCGGGCACGATGGCGTCCGTCCCCGCGATCCTGACCAGCAAGTTCTTCCACTCCGGCATCGCGCTCGACGAGAAGAACATCAAGCCGGGCATGCCGCCGCGGCTCAAGAAGGACAACACGACGCTCGCCGAGATCATGAAGCGCGGCGGCTACACCACCGGCGCGATCCTCACCCACGAGTACTTCAACGACTGGGGGCTCGAGCAGGGCTTCGATCACTACGACAACGAGATCGGCAAGACCCACGATCCGTGGCGGGTGAGCGCCAACCGCGTCACCGACCGCGCGCTCTCGTGGATCGCGCGCAACCCGCACGGCAAGTGGTTCCTGTGGGCGCACTACCTCGATCCCCACGCGCAGTACGTCGCGCACCCGGGCGAGAAGTCGTTCGGCGACGGCCAGGAGGACCTCTACGACGGCGAGCTGCACTTCACCGACAAGCAGATCGGGCGGCTGCTCGACGAGCTGGTGCGGCTCCCCGGCGGCGAGCGCACGATCGTCGTCATCACGAGCGATCACGGCGACGCGTTCGGCGAGCACGGCTTCTTCGGCCACGCGGTGGCGCTGGCCAAGGAGGTCATCCACGTCCCGCTCATCTTCCACATCCCCGACAACCCGCCGCGGCAGATCGGCGGCGCGGTCTCGAACCTCGACGCGCTGCCGACGGTGGCGGCGCTGTGCGGCATCGACGTGTCCGACCTGTCCTTCGAGGGCAAGAGCCTCGTGCCGCAGATCTTCTACGGCAAGGAGGAGCCGGACCGCGCCGTGTTCGCCGAGACCAACTACCCCAACCCGCTGCGCGCGGCGGTCACGAGCAAGTGGAAGCTCATCTACAACATGAAGGGCAACTTCCACGAGCTCTACGATCTGAGCAAGGATCCGCTCGAGAAGGCCAACGTCGCGTCGCGCGAGAAGCAGGGCATGGAGCAGATGCGCCCGATCCTCGACGCGTGGCTCGAGCGCGTCGTGTTCTCGCGCGACGCCTCGATGAGCCAGGCCGCGATGCGCATGGGCAAGGTCCTCCTCGAGTCGGCGCCCACGCCGACCCACCCGACGCCGGGCGTCACGCTCGACGACGGCGCGATCGAGGTGCTGGGCTTCGACACGACGACGATCACGTCGGGCAGCAAGCCGTCGGTCGTCGTGTTCATGAAGGTGGTGAGGCGGCCGCGGCGCGCGCTCAAGTTCGGCGCCGTCCTGTGGGGCGTCGCCGCGGAGAGCCACGACGGCGCGACCGCGATCGGCGGCGAGCAAGCGCGCTCACTCCTCCGCGTCACCCTCGACGGCCTCCTGCCGAGCGATCGCTGGAAGCCCGGCGAGATCATCCGCGAGGAGCTGCAGGTGACGATGCCCGCGACGTGGTCGCACCCGTTCGCGGCGGTCGGCCTGGTGGCGAGCGGCACCGACGGCACGGCCGGGTGGCAAGCGACGCATCCGGGGGGCGACAACTCGCTCGGCTTCCTCGGCGTCGTCCCGGTCGCCGGGGTGAGCCCGACGCAGCCCGCCAAGCCCTCGAATCTCCCGACGTTGCAGCCGCGGGGGATGTAAGGCCGCGGCCGCGCGTATTACGATTGCGCCATGATCACCGACCTCGCGAGCTACTTCTTCCAGCAGGCCCGCGTCCGGGAAGAGGAAGCGGGTCACGTCTACGAGCCGGTGATCGGCATCGTCACCGACATCAAGGACGACCAGAAGCTCTGCCGGGTGAAGGTGAAGATCCCGAGCCTGCCCATCACCGACAACACGTGGTGGTGCACGTGGGTCTCGATCGGCGGCGGCAAGGACCGCGGCTGGTTCAGCCTGCCCGAGGTCGACGACGAGGTGCTCATCATGTTCGAGCACGGCGACATCGGTCGTCCGGTGATCGTCGGGGCGCTGTGGAACGGCAAGGACAAGCCGCCCCACAACAACAGCGACGGCGCGAACAACGTCCGCATGTTCAAGTCGAAGTCGGGCAGCAAGGTCACGCTCGACGACGACAAGGGCACGATCACGCTCGAGGACGGCGGCGGCAAGGGCATCGTCACCATCTCGAAGGACAACAAGGTGTCGTTCGAGGCCAAGGAAGGCGACACGACGTATCAGGCCAAGGACGAGGTCATCATCCTCGCCAAGGAGATCTCGATCGAGTCGAAGCAGGGCACCCAGTTCAAGGTGGGCGCCCAGGGCCTCAAGCTCACGGGCAAGGACGTGACCATCAAGGCGTCCGGCAACCTCAAGATCGACGCCCCCAAGACCGAGCTCAACCCGGGCAGCGCCGCCGAAGCCTCCAAAGCCGAGGGCGAGGTCTCCGAGATCCCCGACCCCGTCAAAGGCTGACGACGAGGGAGAGTCCCGGCGGCTTCGGGACGGCCAGGAGGCTGGGGTCCCTTCCGTCGCTCGTTCGGTTCCACCCGGGCCAGCTCGCGACCGGAGTGCCGCACCTCGACCGACCGACGCACGCTCCACCCGGCCGTGGAATTCAGAGCTCCTTCAGGGACCCCAGGCCCCCTGGCCGCCCTCGCCGCCTCGGTCGCCACTTCCCCCACGATCACACGCCGCGATCCACTCGCCCCGTGTGATCTGAGCGAAGCGCTCACGCACACCTCATCGATGCCGACTGGAAAAGCCGCGCGTGGCTTCGTGCGCGCGGAGATTCCGAGATCTCACTCGAGCCGCGAAACGCCAACGACGGGCTCTCGAGTGAGCACCGAGGCGGCAAGGGCGGCCGGCCCGAGTGAGCACCGAGGCGGCAAGGGTGGCCGCGGGGGTGGGGTCCCTGAAGGAGCTCTGAATACCACGGCCGGGTGGAGCGTGCGCCGGTCGGCCGAGGTGCGGCACTCCGGTCGCGAGCTAGCCCGGGTGGAACCGAACGAGCGACGGAAGGGACCCCAGCCTCGTGGCCACCCGCCGCCGCCGCGCCGCCCTCCCTCTCCGGCCGGCCGCCCTTGCCGCCGGGGACGCCCTTCTCTTCTCTGCCGCTACAACGCCGACAACGCCTACTGAACGATGCGCCCCTTACCGTCCTTGGGCGGCTTCGGGCCGTGCGGCTGCTTGCCGTCGGGGAGCTTCGCGTCGGGCGACTCGTTGGTGCCGCGGCGGATGTACTCGGTGACGGGCTTGTACACGACCCGCCACTTGTCCTGCTTCACCATCTTCTTGCCCTTGTAGAACTGGCGATAGCGCATGAGCGTGTAGCCGTTGAAGCCGAGCTGGTCGTGGACCTCGGCGCCCCACGCGAGCTCGTCGTCGAGCCGCTCCTGGGTCTCGAACGGCGCCTCCTCGAGGATCTCGCGCTCGAAGACGACCTGATCCCACGGGCGCTTCTTGCCGAGGATCTCGACGACCGACTGCCCGCGCGCCACGCGGTAGTGGATCACGACCGGGAAGTCGTACGGGTTCTTCATCTTGAGATCGACCGTCGGGTACACGACGGTGGCGTCGAGGCCCATCGGCACGTACGTGCTCGGCCGCGAGTGGTTCGACGTCTTCACGATGTCGATGCCGGCGAAGAACGAGGCGCCGAACAGCGTCGTCGAGATCTGGCACGTGCCGCCGGCGAGGCCGTCGACCATCTCGCCCGCCGTGATGACGTGCGCGATCTTGTAGCCTTCCTTCTCGGTACGATCGCCGACGGTGTCGTTGAACGACCACTCGACGCCCGGCTGCAGCACCACGCCGTTCAGCTTGGACGCCGCGAGCTTGAGGTTGAAGTTGCGATCCTTGTCGCCGACCGGGAAGGTCGTCGTGAACGTGCCGAGCACGTGCGAGATGTCGTCGATGCCGAGCGACGCGCGTGTCGTCGTCGCCGGCAGCTCCACGATCGGGAGCTCGACCTCGGCGGCGCCCGTGCGCGCCGCCGCCTCGATGCGATCGAGCGCGGCGAACACGTCGATCGCGTGACCGGGCCGGTCGTCCTTGATCGTCCGCGCCTCGAGATCGAGGTGGGCGTCGATCGGCGCGCGGTCGATCGTCGCCTTCAGGTGCGCGATCGCCTCGAGCGCGGCCGCGCGGTCGAGGTGCACCGGCAAGGCGCCCTTCTCCGTCAGCGACGCGACGAGATCGGCACCGCTCGCCTTGCGCGCGGCGTGCGAGACCTCCGCCGGATCGACCACCACGCCGAGCTCGTTCCAGCGCACCGTGCGCGTCTGCCCGCCCGCCTTCACCGTGACCGTCTGGCCGAGGCTCGTCTCGACGCTCGCGACCAGCGCGCTGCCGTCCGCGCCCGCCTGCTCGGTCGACGCCGACGCCGGCGCCGGTGTCGCGCGCCCCGACGAGACGACGTAACCGCCGACCATCGCGCCGGAGACCGCGAACAGGGTTCCGGCCAGGCCGAGATAGATCGAGCCGCGATTGCGCAGAGCAGCAGGACGACGAGCAGCCATCAGGACCTCTTTACCATGGTACGGCAACGGGACCGCGTTTCTTGCCTTTTGCACGCACCAGGCCGGGAGGATCGCGTCGCGCCTCGCGGGATTGGCGCGCGCTGTGTCCTCGGCGACACGGTCACCGCGGGTGAGCAGACACGGTTTGACAGCGCGCTCCCCATGCCGCAGATTGCTGAGAGATGGGCTCGCTGGTGCAACGCAACAAGTCGGTCGCCAAGCGCAAGGGCACGGTCGCCGCGGCGGCCGGTGTGGGTGCTGGTGTTCTCCTCGTCGCCGTCAATCCCGTCATCGGCGTGATCGGCCTCGCGGGCGCCGCCTATCTCGGATACGACTGGCTCTCGTTCCGCATCAAGAACGGACTCCGGTTCTAAGATAGCCGGGTGAGCGAGACGCAGACCTCCGCCGACAGCTCGGGCGAGCTGACCTGGCAGGTCGAGCGACTCATCGGCACCGACCTCGATGGTCGGTATCATCTGGAAGATCTCCTCGGCAAGGGCGGCATGGGCGCGGTGCTGCGCGCGCGCCACCTGTTCATGGACCAGGCCGTCGCGGTGAAGGTCCTGCGCCCGACCCTCGCGCGCGATCCGAGCGCGGCGCGCCGCTTCCTGCGCGAGGCGCGCGGCACGCTCAAGGTCGAGAGCGAGCACGCGGTCAAGGTGCTCGACTTCGCGATCACCGAGGGCGGGCTGCTCTACATGGTGCTCGAGCTGCTCGACGGGCGCACCGTCGGCGCCGAGGTCTATCACGACGGGCCCCTGCCCCTGCGCCGCGCGCTGCGCATCGCGCGCCAGGTCTGCGACGCGCTCGCGGCGGCGCACCGCGTCGCCCTCGTCCACCGCGATCTCAAGCCCGACAACATCATGCTCGTGCGCCGCGGCGGCGACCCCGATCACGTGAAGGTGCTCGACTTCGGTCTCGCCAAGGTGATGGAGCACGCCGGCAACCGCGCGCTCTCGCTCGCGGCGCTCACGCAGGGCGACATCGTGTTCGGCACGCCCGACTACATGGCGCCCGAGCAGGCGATGGGCCAGCCCCTCGACGGCCGCGCCGACCTCTACGCGCTGGGCGCGACCCTGTTCGAGATGATCACCGGGCGGCCGCCGTTCGTCGGCCCGCCGATGCAGGTGCTCGCCGATCACGTGCGCACGCCGGCGCCGACCTTGCGCTCCCTCGCGCCGTCGGTCGACATCCCCGCCGACGTGGAGGCGCTCGTCGCCCGCTGCCTCGCGAAGGAGCCCGCGCAGCGGCCCGCGAGCGCCGAGGCGCTCGCCGCCGAGATCGCCGCCGTCGAGGCGCGCCTC
>JAIOII010000997.1 GCA_019912685.1 Kofleriaceae bacterium | reverse complement strand
GCGGCGGTCCTGCTCGCGCTGCGCAACCTGGGGCAGGTGGACGCGCTCGCTCGCCGGTCGCGGGCCGGGTTCGCCGAGATCCTCGACGCCGGCGATGCCGGGGCGAGCGCTGGTGGCGTCTCTCGATGGCCGCGAGATCGCCCGGGTGACGCTCGACCAGGACGTGATCAAGATCGGCCGCCAGCCGTCCGCTCAGCTCCACCTCGACGACGAGTCGGTCAGCCGCATGCACGCCGTCGTCGAGGTGACCGACGGCGGGGCGCAGATCGTGGATCTCGGCTCCGCGCGCGGGACCGTGCACAACGGCACCCGGATCAACAAGGCGGCGCTGGTCGCCGGCGACGTCCTCGACCTCGGCGAAGTTCGCGTCGAGGTGGTCGCCGTCAGTGGTCGCGGCCGGTAAGGCCCTCGTAGCGCATGGACACGCAGTAGCGGGCGCCGTCGGCGCACGGCTGGCACCGGCTGGTGCCGCGCCGGGTGGTGCACAGCTCGCTCGCCGGGATGCCGACGCTGCCGCTGACCTCGCGCGCGTCCAGCGTCCCGGCGATCGACCCGCCGGTGAGCCCCTTCTCGGTGATCGCGCCGCGGATGGAGAAGCCGCGCACCGGGACGCTACCGACCGTGGTGCGTAGCGCCATCGTGGTCGGGCGGGTGGTGAACCACGGGTCGCTCCAGGTCGCCGGCACCGTGGCCAGGTGCTTCCCGCCCTGCGCGATCACGATGGTGAGCGCTCCACGATCGAGCCGGGTCGAGAGCTCGAGCGGCGCCACGAGCGCGTCGAGCGACACGAAGGTATCGGCCGGCGCCGCTTGCCAGGCGTCGCGGTCATCGAGCCTCAGGGTGCGGCCGCCCGCCCGCGTGCCGACGCGCGGGACCGCGATCGTGGCCGGCTGGACGGGCGACGAGCCCGCGATGCGCCCGCGCAGCGTCGTGGTGTGGTCGCGCAGCGAGAACGGGCTGATGTTGCGGTTGCACATGATCGCCATCGCGAGGGACGGCTGGCTGCCGGAGGCCGGCCAGTACGACCACACGGCGTTGTGGCCGCCGATGGTGCCGCCGTGCCAGTACGGCGGGCCGCTCGCGCCCAGGAACACGCCGAAGCCGTAGTCGTCGGCGAACCCGTCGAGGTCGGTCCAGTTCATGCGCATCGCGAGCAGCATGTTGTTGCTGAGGATGTCGCCCTGGTTGAGCGCGAGCGCGAAGCGGGTGAGGTCGCCGATGGTCATCGCCCAGCCGCCCGCGGGCCCTTCCCATCCCTCGAGGCCGGCCAGCCCCGACGCGTCGAACGCCTCGCGCTCCACCCAGGCGCCGCCGCTCCACTGGTAGCCGACCGCGCGGTGGGGCATGTCGCCGTCGCGCCAGGAGTGGGTGAGCGCGAGCGACAAGAGGTTGCCGGGGTCGAGGTCGTCGCCGGTGTACTGGCCGATCTCGTTCCAGACGAAGGCCTCGTAGGCGCTCTGGGAGTCGATGACGGCGCCGAGCACGCTGTAGCCGACGTTGGAGTAGACGCCCTGGCCGTCGGCGAACGCGGCGACGGCCTCGTTGTCGTCGTACTGCAAGAACGCGATCGACGGCTGCTGGATCGACTGACTCACCATCAGGCACGCGGCCGAGTTGTTGTTGACGCACGTCGCGGCGTTGCTGCCCGGAGTCCAGTTGGGCGCGAACGCCGCCGCCTGCGTCGCGCCGCCCACGCCCGAGGCGTGCGACAGGAGGTCGTAGATGCGCGCGTTCCCGAGCGCGCCGTTGGTGGTCGCGAGGTAGTCGTCCACCGTGTCGTTCACGTCGATCATTCCCAGGTCGTGCATGCGCAGCGCGGCCGCCGCGGTGAACGTCTTGGACACCGAGCCGACCGCGCCCATCGTGCCGACGCCCCAGTCCTCGCCGCCGAGCTCGGCCTTGCCGTAGCCCTGCAGGTAGGTGAGCGAGCCGTCGCGCGCGACGCCGACCGCGCAGCCGGGGTTGTCCGGACTGCCGACGAGACCGTTCATGAAGGTATCGACCGGCTCCCACGCGAGCGCGGCCAGGCCGCTGTCCTTCTGGCGGGTGGCCTCGACGTTGGGGTCGTACACCTGATCGTTGCCGCTGAGCTCGGGAGCCCGGTAGCAGCCGACGGCGAGGAGCGGGATCACGGCGGGGAGGAGATGGTGCTTGGAGCGATGCATCGCCCGGCCCGGTGCACCGCCCGTGCCGCCGCAACTCCGCGTGCTCCATCGCCGCCCGCCCGTCGCCGTGGCGTTCGCCGCCACGCGCGTGGCGCGCGCCGCCACAGCGTCATCGGCGGTATGGTCGCCCCATGTTGCGGGTGCTCATCACTGGAGCCGCGGGGCTCGTCGGGACGCGGCTCGTGGCGTGCGCGCGCGACGACGGCTTCGCGGTCAGCGCCCTCGATCTGCGCGCGGAGCCGCCGGCGCGCGGTGACGTCCGCAGCGCCGAGGACGTCGCGCGCGCCGTGAAGGGCTGCGCCGGCATCGTGCACCTCGCGGCGGTGTCGCGGATCGTCCGAGCGGAGCAGGATCCGGCGCTCTGCTGGTCGACCAACGTCGAGGGGACGCGCAACGTCGTCGAGGCCGCGGCCGCCTCGCCCGACCGGCCGTGGATCGTGTTCGCGAGCAGCCGCGAGGTGTACGGAGAGCTGGGCCGAGCCCCGGTCTCCGAGGACGCGCCGCTCGCGCCCGTGAACGTCTACGGCCGCTCGAAGGTCGCGGGCGAAGCGCTCGTCCTCGGCGCGCGCGCCACCGGGCTGCGCACGGCCGTCGTCCGCCTGTCGAACGTCTACGGGAGCGCCGGCGATCACGTCGATCGCGTCGTGCCCGCGTTCGTGCGCGCCGCCCTGGCGGGACAGCCGCTGCGCGTCGAGGGCGCGACGAACACGTTCGACTTCACGCACCTCGACGACGCCGTCGCCGGCCTGCGCGCGATCATGCGCGCGCTCGAGCGCGGCGAGACGCTGCCGCCCTTGCACCTGCTCACCGGTCGCTCGACCAGCCTCGGCGAGCTGGCCGCGCTCGTCCTCGAGCTCACCGGCTCGCGCTCCCCCCTCACCGAGGCGCCGTCGCGGACCTTCGACGTCTCCACGTTCCACGGCGACCCGACGCGCGCCGCCGACGTGCTCGGCTGGCGCGCCGCGGTCCCGCTGCGCGACGGCGTCGCGCGCCTCGTCGCCGACCTGCGCGCCGCTCAGAACGTCACGCGCGTCTGACCGCTCGCCGGATCGACGAGCTCGACCGGCGCGCCGTCGGTGCGCAAGACGAGCTGGCCGGCGCGGAACGCGACCTCGTCGAGATCGGCGAGCTGGCGCTCCCAGCGCATGCCGCCGCTGGCGGCGTCCACCATGCGCAGCGTCTTGGGCCCGTTCGACTCGCCGAACGCGTACGCCACCTGGCCGCCCGGCCCGAGCCGCACGCCCGGCGCGACGCCGTCGGGGATGACCCCGCTGTCGTGGCGCACCGTCATCGATCGCGGTTCGACCACGGCGATGCGGCGGCGGCCGTCCCAGTCCGCGGCGTCGATCACGACGGCGTCGCCCGCGCCCCACAGCGCCGAGACGTTGTGCTTGGGCCACGGCAGCGTTCGTGTGCCCGCGCCGCCGCCGCCGCCGAACAGCCGGGCGAAGAAGCCCTTCCTCGGGGCGGCGCCCGTCGGCGACACCGGCAGTAGCTCCGTGCCGGCGCTGCCGTTCACGGGCACGAGCACCTCGCCGCCCACGATGGCCACGCCCGGATCGAGGTCGACCGACTCGGCGGCGACGAACCACCGCTCCTGACCGGTGGCGAGGTCGACCATCGCCACGCCGCCCGCGCCGTCCGGCCCGCGGTCGCCGACGGCGAGCACGAGCGCGCCTGCGACGAGCACGCCGTCGTCGGCGTCGAAGCGGGCCAGCGGCTGGCCGCTGCGCGGGTCGAGCAGCTCGTACTTGTGCCACTCGGCGCAGAAGAACAGCGCGCGGCCGTCGCTCTGCGCGTGCCGCTCGCACCGCCGCTGCCACAGCGCCTGGCCGGTGTCGCGGTCGAACGCCGACAGCGCGTCGTCCTCGGTCTTCACCACGACCACGCCGCCGTGCGCGGTCATGACCTCGCGCAGGTCGGACTCGTCGCCGACCCGCGCGGCACCGTCGACGTCGACGTCGATGCGCGCGCTCAGCCGCGCCTGCCACAGGCCGCGTCCGGTCGGGCCGTCGAGCGCGGTCAGGACGCCCTGGTGCGCGACGTAGATGCGGCCGTTGCGACCGCACATCGAGCGCACCTCGGGGCAGCTCTGGAAGTAGCTGCCGTGCATCGCCTCCCATCGCACGCGCCGCGACCCCGGATCGACGCCGCGCACGTGCCAGCGGCCGTCGCCGCCGACCTGCGCGCC
>JAIOII010000996.1 GCA_019912685.1 Kofleriaceae bacterium | reverse complement strand
GAGCTGCTCGTCGAGCCCGGTCGTCGGCCGCGCGCCGCGCCGCTCCTTGATGCAGAAGCTCCGCGCGATCTGGTAGAGCCACGTCGACAGCCTGGCGTCGGCGCGGAACCCCGGCAGGTGACGGAACGCGGCGAGCATCGTCTCCTGCAGCACCTCGCGCGCCGACTCCTCGTCGCCGCACATGCGCAGGCCGAAGCGGTAGATCGCCGGCTCGTAGCGCGCGAGCAGCTCGTCGATCGCGGCGCGGTCGCCGCTCCGCGCCGCCGTGATCAGCTCGAGATCGTCGTCAGGTGTGGGCACCCTTCGTGGATACCCCAGCACGCGGCGTGCCGCCCTTCATCCGGCAGGTCGAGAGCCCGCACGCCGTGTACAGCGGGCAGGTCCCCATCAGGCCGGTGACCAGCGGGACGACGCCGAGCAGCCCCCAGTACGTCTGCGGACCGACGAAGACCAGGGCGAGGAGGACGAGGCCGACCACGATCCGGAGGCCGCGCTCGATCGGGTGCTCGTTCGTGGGGATGAGCTTCTTCAGGTCCATGGCGCTTGCTCCTTCTGGCGAGCAAGAGCCGGTCAGGCCCCGGGAGGATTCGCGCAATCGCTGCGCGCGAGGCGCGCCGCGTGCCGGTCAGCGCGGCGGGAGATCGGGCAGCGACGCGTTGCCGCCGACCCGCACGCCGCACCGGCCCGCCTGGCAGATCGGCTCGGCCGCCGGGCACGCCATGAGCGTGCAGGCCTTGCCCTCGCACACGCCCGCGGGCACGTACTCCTTGCGCACGTCGGCGGCGTGATCCTTGTGCACGCCGACCGCCGTGCCGCCGTTACAGTGATCGCAGCACTCGAGCTGCACGATCGCGCAGTCCTCGGCGGCGGTGCACGCCTGGCGCTCGTCGAAGGTCGGGCTCGGGACCGGGCCGTCGGTCGACGACTTCTTCGGACAGCCCGCGACGAACCCGACGACGACGGCGGCGACGGCAGCGAGGACGATGGCGCGCATGCCGCGACCTTACCGCGGCTGTAAGGCGAAGTATCGGCGGGGCGGCGCGCGCGGGGCCGTTGGCGCTATCGTCCCTCGCATGGAACGCCTCCGCACTCCCGACGAGCGCTTCGCGTCGCTCCCCGACTTCGCGTACGCGCCGCGCTACCTCGACGTCCCCGCCGGCGACGGCAGCGCGCCGCTCCGCATGGCGTACATCGACGAGGGTCCGCGCGACGCGCCCGTCGTCCTCATGCTGCACGGCGAGCCGTCGTGGTCGTTCCTCTATCGCCACTGCATCCGCGCCGTCGTCGCGGCCGGCCTGCGCGCGGTCGCGCCCGACCTCGTCGGCTTCGGACGCAGCGACAAGCCGACCGAGCGCGCCGACTACACGTACGCCGCGCACATGGGCTGGCTGCGCGCGTTCGTCGACGGCGCGGGCCTCCGCGACCTCACGCTCCTCTGCCAGGACTGGGGCGGCCTCCTCGGCCTGCGCCTCGCCGGCGAGGAGCCGCACCGCTTCGCGGGCATCGTCGCCGCCAACACCTTCCTGCCGACCGGCGACGTGAAGCCGCCCGACGCCTTCTTCATGTGGCGCCAGTTCTCGCAGACCGTCCCCGAGTTCCCGACCGGCAAGATCGTGAGCGGCGCCGTCGCGCGCGGCATGGCGCCCGAGGTCATCGCCGCCTACGACGCGCCGTTCCCCGACGAGCGCTACAAGGCCGGCGCGCGCCAGTTCCCGACGCTCGTCCCCGCCTCGCCCGACGACCCGGCGAGCGAGCCGAACCGCCAGGCGTGGAAGGGCCTCGAGCGCTTCGAGCGCCCGTTCGTCACCGCCTTCGGCGACAGCGACCCGATCACGCGCGGCGGCGACCGCCAGCTCCAGGCCCGCATCCCCGGCGCCAAGGGCCAGCCCCACGTCACGCTCGAGAAGGCCGGCCACTTCCTCCAGGAGGACGTCGGCCCCGAGCTCGCGCAGGTCGTGATCGACCTCGTGCGCGCGACGGCGTCACACTAAGGAGGCGCGAGCGCCGCCTCGATGGCGGCGAGCGCCTCGGCGACGCGCGGCGACGGCCCGAGCAGGTAGGCGTCCTTCATCACCTTCACCCGGCCGGACTTCACGGCGGGGAGCTCGCCGAGGCGCTGCCATTCGGCGAGCGCGGTCGCGCGGTCGGCGGCGTACGAGACGTCGAGGATGACGTCGGGCTTCGCCCGCATGAGCTCCTCGGGGGAGACCTTCGGATAGCGCACGGCGGTGCCGGTGAGGACGTTGTCGGCGCCCGTGATCGCGACGAGCTCGTCGAGCCAGGTGCCGTTGGCGGCGGCGACCATGTTGCCGAGGCCGCCGGCCTCGCGGTCGATCACGATGAGCACGCGCAGGCCGCGCCCGCGGCGGCGGGTGCGTGACGCGGCGATCGCGTCGTCGAGGGCGGTGATCGCCGCCTTCGCCTCCACGTCGCGGCCGAGCCGCGCGCCGATCGTGGTGAACGCCTTTCGCAGATCGGGCAGCGAGTGCATGTCGGAGAGCAGGACGTCGATCCCGGCGCCGCGCAGCGCGGTGGCGGCGTCGTCATGGATGTCGTCACCGATCACCAGATCCGGGCGCAGGCGCACGATGGTCTCGAAGCTCGGCTGGAGAAAGCTGCCCACTTTCGGAAGCGAGTTCACCGCGGGCGGAAAAGTGGAGAACTCATCCACGCCGATCAAGCGATCGGTCGCGCCGAGCGCCGCGACGACCTCGGTCGCGCTCGGCGTCAACGTCACGATCTTGTGCGGATTTTTGGCTGCCTTCGACCGATCGACATCGCAGCCGGCGAGCGCCAGCGCACACAGGATCGCGATCGAAACCCACGCCGAAAACGAGCCGATCCCGGAGGCGGGGCTCGGTACCGAAAACCCCTTTTCCACCGCGTTCGAGCCTTCCGGGCAACTTTTTTCGATCAGGGATCTCTCCGTGGAAGCAGCGCGTCACCGCGAGTTGGCACGGCGTTCACAGGCTTGTCCACACCGGCGGCCAAGGTCTAGCGGTGACAGAGGTTTTCGCCATCGATTCGTCACACTCCACACACAATCCACAGGTGGTTCCACACCTTGTCATGCTCATGCACACACTACTGATTGCGTCACACCTGGAGGGCACCACTAAATCTAGTAGCTCTTTTCTTGCCGCGACGTCTCAACGCGAGTAGAACCGACCTCCGCCGGGCAACAAGCGGCCGGCGACTCGTTTTCGTTTCACGTTCGCATCGACTCGCGTAGGGCTCACTGTTCGGGGGGAATTCCCCAGGGGAAACAGGCAGATGTGCCGCATCTGCCCATGGGGTACCCATGCCCTTTTCGGTCTTCCACCCGCACAAACCTGACCACCACCGATCAGACCCAGGATCCAGAAAAGAGGGGGCGCCATGCTGCAGACCGAGGACACCATGACCAAGGGATCGGACACCAAGACGGCTGCCCCCGGGGCTGCCGGCCAGCGCAACTCGCGGGTCATCCGCGACGCGCGGCCCGGCCTCCAGGTCGACCGGTACTTCACCCGGGAGGGCGTGGACCCCTTCCAGGAGGTGGAGTGGGAGCTCCGTGACGCGGTCATCAGCGGCGCCGACGGCAAGGTGTTCTTCGAGCAGCGCCAGGTCGAGTTCCCCAAGGCGTGGTCGCAGACCGCGACCAACGTCGTCGTGCAGAAGTACTTCCGCGGCACCCTCGGCACCGCGCAGCGCGAGCGCTCGGTCAAGCAGATGATCGCGCGCGTCGCCGACACCATCTACGGCTGGGGCAAGGCCGACGGCTACTTCAAGTCCCCGCGCGACGCGCACGCGTTCCGCGACGAGCTCGTCCATCTCCTCGTGCAGCAGAAGATGGCGTTCAACTCGCCGGTCTGGTTCAACGTCGGCGTCGAGGCCGAGCCGCAGTGCTCGGCGTGCTTCATCAACTCGGTCGACGACTCGATGGCCTCGATCCTCACGCTGGCCAAGACCGAGGGCATGCTCTTCAAGTACGGCTCGGGCGCGGGCTCGAACCTCTCCAAGCTCCGCAGCTCGCACGAGAACCTGAACGGCGGCGGCACCGCCTCGGGCCCGGTCTCCTTCATGCGCGGGTTCGACTCGTTCGCCGGCGCCATCAAGAGCGGCGGCAAGACCCGCCGCGCGGCGAAGATGGTGATCCTCAACAGCGATCACCCGGACGTCGTCGACTTCATCGACTGCAAGGCGCTCGAGGAGAAGAAGGCCTGGGCGCTCATCGACGCGGGCTACGACGGCGGCTTCAACGTCGTCGGCGGCGCGTACGACTCGGTCGGCTACCAGAACGCGAACCACTCGGTCCGCGTCACCGACGACTTCATGCAGGCGGTGCTGAAGGACGGCGAGTGGTCGACGCGCGCGGTCCTCGACGGCCGCGTGGTCGACACCTTCAAGGCGCGCGAGGTCATGCGCAAGATGGCCGACGCCGCGTGGATCTGCGGTGACCCCGGCATCCAGTTCGACACGACGATCAACGACTGGCACCCGTGCATCAACACGGACCGGATCAACGCGTCGAACCCGTGCTCCGAGTACATGTTCCTCGACGACTCGGCGTGCAACCTCGCGTCGCTCAACCTGCGCAAGTTCCAGAAGGCCGACGGCGGCTTCGACACCGAGGCCTACAAGAAGGCCGTGCAGGTGACGATCACGGCGATGGAGATCATCGTCGACAACTCGCGCTACCCGACCGAGAAGATCGCGCAGAACAGCTACGACTACCGCCCGCTCGGCCTCGGCTTCGCCAACCTGGGCGCGCTCCTCATGTCGCGCGGCCTGCCGTACGACAGCGTCCCCGGCCGCGCGTACGCGGCGGCGCTCACCGCGATCATGTGCGGCGAGGCGTACAAGACGTCGGCGCAGATCTCGCGTGACGCGACGGGCCCGTTCAAGGGCTACGACCGGAACGAGCAGCCGTTCATGCGCGTCATCCGCAAGCACCGCTCGGCGGTCGAGCAGATCGACGCGACGGTCCCGTACGACCTCAAGCAGGCCGCCCGCCAGTCGTGGGACGAGGCCCTCGAGCTCGGCGACCGCTACGGCTTCCGCAACGGCCAGGTCACGGTGCTCGCGCCGACCGGCACGATCGCCTTCCTCATGGACTGCGACACCACCGGCGTCGAGCCCGACATCGCGCTCGTCAAGTACAAGCGCCTCGTCGGCGGCGGCCTCCTCAAGATCGTCAACCACACGGTGCCCGAGGCGCTCCGCAACCTCGGCTACGACGACAAGGAAGTCGAGGCGATCGTCGCGCACATCAACCAGAACGACACGATCGAGGGCGCGCCGGGCCTCAAGGACGAGCACCTGCCGGTGTTCGACTGCGCGTTCCGCTCGGCGACGGGCACGCGCTCGATCCACTACATGGGGCACATCCGCATGATGAGCGCGACCCAGCCGTTCCTCTCGGGCGCGATCTCGAAGACGGTCAACCTGCCGACCGACTGCACGGTCGAGGACATCGAGGACGCGTACATCCAGGCGTGGAAGCTCGGCCTGAAGGCGATCGCGGTCTACCGCGATGGCTGCAAGCGCACGCAGCCGCTGTCGACGAACCTGAAGCAGGCGACCTCGACGGGCCGCGCTTCGGACGACGCGGCGCCGGCGGATCCGCTCGACACGCTGTCGGTCGAGGAGCGCGCGCTGGTCGAGGCGCTGCGCGCCCGCAAGACCCGTCCGGCCGGCCCGCCGATGGCGGTCCGCTACAAGCTCGCCGACGAGCGCGCGTCGTTCACGCACAAGTTCTCGATCGGCGGCCACGAGGGCTACGTCACGGTCGGCCTGTACGAGAACGGGTCGCCCGGCGAGATCTTCGTCCGCATGGCGAAGGAGGGCTCGGTCATCGCCGGCCTGATGGACAGCTTCGCGACGGCGATCTCGCTGGCCCTCCAGCACGGCGTGCCGCTCCAGGTCCTGGTCGAGAAGTTCAAGGGCACGCGCTTCGAGCCGTCGGGCTTCACCGGCAACCAGGAGATCCCGATCGCGACGTCGATCATGGACTACCTGTTCCGCTGGCTCTCGATCCGCTTCCCGACGGACGGCTCGGTCGTCGAGCGCCACCCGGCGGCGAAGCTCGCGCAGCTCGACCTCCCGCGCGTCCCGCTCATGGCGAAGGACTTCATCGACAAGGCGGCGGCCGGCGACCTCTCGCAGATCCCCGTCGAGGTGAAGGACCGCGCCTGGGTTCAGGAGACCGACGCCCCGCCGTGCCACGAGTGCGGCACGCTGATGGTGCGCAACGGCGCCTGCCACAAGTGCCCGAACTGCGGCTCGACGAGCGGCTGCTCCTGAGTCGCGTGTGATTCCGGCCGGCTGACCCGCCGGCCAAGCCAACGACCTCGAGCCGGCCGCGAAGCGGCCCCGGCCGCGAAGCGGACGGCGCCGGCGCAGCCGGCGGGCGACAGTCGAGCGAAGCGAGAACAACGCTGGCTGAGGAGCCCTCCTGGACCACCCGGTCCGGAGGGCTTCGATGTTTTCGGCGCGCGGGCGACGCGACGCTGCGTCTTCGGGCATCGATCGACTGATGCGCTACGAGCTCTGGCGGCAAGACGACAACGGCAACCGCCTCCGCATCGACGTGTTCGCGACGGTGGTGGAGGCCGAGGCGGCGCGGGCGATGTACGAGGCGCGCGGGCACAAGCAGATGTACTGGGTGGAGCCGTCGAAAGACGCCGAAGATACGAAGGCTTAGCGAAAACAGGAAACCGCGGCGGGGTGGCGTCGATAGGGACCGCCAAACCAAGCCAGCGGAGCGTCCCGATGCCTGTTTCCTATGAGCCCCCCAAGAAGATCGCGATCATCGGTCTCGAGGTCGATATCGATCTCATCGCGCAGTACAACCCCAAGGAGATCCAGATCGAGAAGTCGCTCACGTGGAAGGCGGCCGACAACAAGAAGGCCGACTTGCCCGATCTCGAGTTCACCTCGGCAGGTGGCCGGACCCTGGCGCTCGAGCTCCTGTTCGACGGCTACGAGGACGACGTCGACGTGTCGGAGACGTACGTCGCCAAGCTGATGCAGCTCTGCTCGATCATGAACCCGGACGGGAAAGAGAAGGAGAAGCGTCCGTCGATGGTGGAGATCCAGTGGCCCAAGCAGTCGCAGCCGAAGTTTCGCGGCGTCATCCAGTCGGTCTCGACCAAGTACACGATGTTCTCCTCCGACGGTCGGCCCCTCCGGGCGACGTGCAGCATCAAGATCGCGGAAGCGTTGCCCGGGTTCGAGGGAAGACCTCCGCGCGTCGGCACGCGCAGGCGGGACGGCTGGTGAGTCACTGCGCGCGCGTCGCGCGCACGCGCAGGCGGCGGCGCTCGTCGCGCTCGACGGCCACGAGCCACGGTCGGCAGCAGACCGCGCAGTCCTCGACGAACGAGCCTGCCGTGTCGGGGTCGACGTAGAGCTCGACGACCTCGCGGCAGTAGGGGCAGCGCACGCTGACGACGTCCTCCACGCGGCAAGTGTAGGATCGGCCGGTGAGCGCGGCGAGCGAAGGCCCGGATTGCTGGTGCTACGACGCGCTCGAGGCGCGCAGGTGGCTCCGCGGCTCCTGGCAGCTCGCGGTCGCGCGCTCGCTCGAGCTCGTGTGGATCCACTTCGACAGCAACCCGGCGTGCTTCGCCAACATGGTCGAGGGCGAGCAGGCGATCGAGGACTTCCTCGTCGGCCCGCCGGCCGCGCCGACGCCGCCGGCCGTGCTCGACGAGGTGCGCGCGTACATCCGCGGCGCGCGCACGCCGGGAAGGTCGACGTGGCTCGCGCTCGAGCTCGCGCCCGACCATCCGCCGTTCCACGGCATGTGGTGGCGGATCGACGGCGAGAACCCCGAGGGCTGCGCGCTCCCCGGTCCCTCATCGGCCGGCGTCTACGGCGGCGCGCCCGCGTGGCATCGCCGCGGCATGCGCGCGCTCGTGCGCCCCGGCCAGGTCCATGTCGCCGTCGGCGTCAGCGTGCAGGGCGCGCCGAAGCCGGTCGAGCTCGCGCAGACGCTCGACATCGCGCCCCATGTGGGTCGCACGCTTCGCGTCGTCTTCGACTCCGCCGACTCGCCGGCTGCGCGGCTCGTCGTCACGCCGGCGTGAGCCCGAGCCGCGCGACGGCGGCGCGCGCGATCTCGAGCAGCGGCGCGTCGCGGAAGGCCCACGTGACGTGCAGGCCGATCCGCGTGGGTCGCTGTCCTCGGCGCGAGCCCGACACGCGCGCCACACGGGTCGGTCACGCGGGCGGAAGGCCGCGGCGAGCGAACGCCCTGGGTGGCTCGCGGCAATGCGATCCGGACGCGCGACCCACGTGGGTCGCTGACCCAGCGGGATCCGGACGCGCGACCCACGTGGGTCGCCGATCCCGGCGGGATCCGGACACGACCCACGTGGGTCGGTCACGGCGGAAGGCCGCAGCGAGCGATCGTCCTGGGTGGCATGCGCCAATGCGAGCCGGACGCGCGACCCACGTGGGTCGCCGATCCCGGCGGGATCCGGACGCGCGACCCACGTGGGTCGGTCACGGCGGAAGGCCGCAGCGAGCGATCGTCCTGGGTGGCATGCGCCAATGCGAGCCGCACGCGCGACCCACGTGGGTCGCCGATCCCGGCGGGATCCGGACGCGCGACCCACGTGGGTCGCCGATCCCGGCGGGATCCGGACGCGCGACCCACGTGGGTCGCCGATCCGGCGGAATCCGGACGCGCGGCCCACGCCGGTGGGCGGGCCGACGCGCGCGAGGGCCGTTGGTGGCTCGCGCCAACGCGAGGCCGACCGCGACCCGCGCGGATGGGTCACGCCGGCGTGAGCCCGAGG
>JAIOII010000995.1 GCA_019912685.1 Kofleriaceae bacterium | reverse complement strand
CGGCCACGGCGCCGCGCCGCAGCCACCGTCGAAGACCGTGGGGATGGTGATGTCGCTCATCGGCATCGTCATCGCGCTGGCGTGGCTCGGGCTGCGCCTCGGCAAGGCCGACGCGACCGTCGGCGAGGACACGGCCGCGCTGCTCCAGCACCTGACGGTGTTCGTGCTCGCGGTGTTCGTCGGCTGGCAGGTCGTGTGGAACGTGACCCCGGCCTTGCACACGCCGCTCATGAGCGTGACCAACGCGATCAGCGGCATCATCGTCGTGGGCGGCATCCTCGGCGCACGACAGGACTCGTTCGACGCGAGCGTCGCGGTGGCGGTGGCGGCGACCTTGTTCGCCACCATCAACATCGCCGGCGGGTTCCTCGTGACCCGCCGCATGCTGGCGATGTTCAGGAAGTAGGACGCCGATGCTGCTCGCCAACGCCTTCGCGATCCTCGCGTACCTCATCGCCGCCGTCCTCTTCATCCTGTCGCTCCGCGGGCTGTCGAGCCAGGAGACGGCGCGGCGCGGCAACCTCTACGGGATCATCGGCATGGGGATCGCCATCGCGGCGACCCTCAGCCTGAAGGGGCTGCCCTCGCCGAGCCCGGCGCTCATCGCGTCGATCGGCATCGGCGCTGCGATCGGCGGCGTCATGGCCGCGCGCGTCGGCATGACGCAGATGCCGGAGCTGGTCGCCCTCTTGCACAGCTTCGTCGGCGTGGCCGCCGTGCTCGTCGGCTACTCGATCCAGCTCGCGGCGACCAAGCACGGCGGCGCGCTGTCGCTCAAGATGGCGATCGAGGTCTACATCGACGTCATCATCGGCGCGATCACGACCACCGGCTCGGTGCTCGCGTTCCTCAAGCTGCGCGGCTCGGTGTCGGGCAAGCCGCTGCTCCTGCCGGCGCGCCACATGGCCAACGCCGGCATGGCGATCGCGATCGTGGTGCTCGCGGTGCTCTACGCGCGCAACGGCCAGACGTGGGCGCTGGCGGCGGGCACGGCGATCGCGTGCGTGCTCGGCGTGCACCTGGTGGCGGCGATCGGCGGCGCCGACATGCCGGTCGTCGTGTCGATGCTCAACAGCTACTCGGGGTGGACCGCGGCGGCGGCCGGCTTCATGCTCGGCAACGATCTGCTGATCGTGACCGGCGCGCTGGTCGGCAGCTCCGGCGCGATCCTCAGCTACATCATGTGCCGGGCGATGAACCGGTCGATCTGGAACGTCATCTTCGGCGGCTTCGGCGCGGAGCCGCCGAAGAAGGCGGCGGCGGGGGCGCAGCAGCCGGCGGGCGAGGTGCAGGACATCGACCACGCGACCCTGGCCGGCAAGCTGATCGAGGCCAAGCACGTCGTGATCGTGCCGGGCTACGGCATGGCGGTGGCGCGCGCGCAGCACGCGGTGCGCGAGCTGACCGAGCTCCTGCGCAAGAAGGGCGTCGACGTGAAGTTCGCGATCCACCCGGTCGCGGGGCGCCTGCCCGGGCACATGAACGTGCTGCTCGCCGAGGCGTCGGTGCCGTACGACATCGTGCTCGAGATGGACGAGATCAACGGCGACCTGCCGGCGACCGACGCGGTGATCGTGATCGGCGCCAACGACATCGTGAACCCGGGCGCCGAGGACGATCCGTCGTCGCCGATCTACGGCATGCCGGTGCTCCAGGTGTGGAAGTCGAAGCTCGTGGTGGTCAACAAGCGCTCGCGCGCCGCCGGGTACGCCGGCGTCGACAACCCGCTCTTCTACAAGCCGGGGACCCGGATGCTCTTCGGTGACGCCAAGGACGCCGTCGAGAAGGTGGTCTCGGCGCTGAGGGCGCAGGCGTGACCGAGCTATCGCGCGTCCTCGTCGCGGCGGCGCTCGTGCTCGCTGCCGGCTGCCAGAAGAAGGAGCCGCGCGTCGAGCCGCCGCCGCCCGAGAAGATCACGCGCGGCAAGGAAGTGATCGGCACCCTCAAGAAGACGCTGGTCGGCGCGCTCACCAAGGAGCTGCCCAACGGGGCACCCGCGGCGATCGCCGCGTGCAGCTCGCTCGCGCCCGCGCTCGCGCAGTCGCTCTCCACCGAGGGCATCCAGGTCGGGCGCGCGACGCGCAAGCCGCGCAACCCGGCCAACGCCGCCGCGGGCTGGACCGCCGACGCGCTCACGCGCTTCGAGAAGATGAAGGCCGACGGCAAGGACCTCGCCGGCGCCTCCTACGCGCGCCGACTCCCCGATGGCCGCACCGCGTACGCCGAGCCCCTCGTCATCCAGGACCTGTGCCTGGCGTGTCATGGCACCGACCTCGCCCCCGACGTCACCGCCATCCTCGCCGAGAAGTACCCGACCGACACGGCCACCGGCTACGCCGCCGGTGACCTGCGCGGCCTCGCCTGGGTCGAGCTGCCCTGAGCGAGGGCGCCGACCTCGGCGAGCTGGCGCGGCGCGCGCAGGCGGGCGACCGAGGCGCGCGCGACGAGCTCCTGCGCGCGCTGTACCGCGTGGTACGCAAGGAGGTCTTCTTCCTCCTCGGCTCGAGCCCGGCGGCGGACGACGCCGTGCAGGAGACGATGATCGCCTTGCACCGTGGCCTCGCCGGTTTTCGCGGCGAGGCCAGCCCTCGCACCTGGGCCATCACGATCGCGGCGCGCACCGCGCGCCGGCTGCGGCGCAAGGAGTCGAGGCACCGGCCGCCCGATCGCGAGGACGCGGACGCCGACCTCGCCGTGATGGACGTGGACGCGGCCGGCTCGGCCGAGCTCGTGCTCCTGCGCCGGCTGCTGGAGCGGCTGGCGCCCAAGAAGCGCGACGCCTTCGTCCTCATGGCGATCTTCGAGCTGACCGCCGACGAGGCCGGCCGCGCCCTCGGCACCTTCTCGGCGACGGCCGCCAGTCGGTTCCGGCACGCCCGCGCCGAGCTGGACGCCCACCTCCGAAAGTTTGACGGATCCGCCGGCGTCGCCGCCACCAAGGATCACGGCAAGGTCTCGTGACCCCGACCCTCGACGCCCTCATCGAACGCGCGCGGACCAGCGAGGTCCGTGACGACGGCCACGCCCTCGTCGCGGAGCTCGATCGCTGGGCGACGCGCCGGCCCGAGCCGCGGCGCTGGCCGGTGTGGTTCGGCGGCGGCGTGCTGGCGGCGGCGGCGGCGGCGGCGATCTTCTTCTTGTGGCCGCGCGCGTCGACGCCCGTGTCCGGCGCGCCGCTCCAGCTCGGCGGGCGCGTGGCGATCGTGAGCGACCCCGGCACCGACTACCGCGTGATCGAGGCCAGCGACGCGGCGACCGAGGTCGTCGTGGAGCGGGGCGCGATCACCGCCCGGCTCTGGTCGGGGGACGCGGCCCACCGGCTGGTCCTGCGCGGCGGCGACGTCGTCGCGACGGCGTCGGGCACGGTGTACACGCTGAGCGTCGACGACGGCGTCGGCGCCGTCTTCGTGCACGAGGGCGCGGTCACCGTGCGCGCCGGCGCCGAGGAGACGCGCGTGGCCGCGGGCGCGAGC
>JAIOII010000994.1 GCA_019912685.1 Kofleriaceae bacterium | reverse complement strand
GCCGCCGTCGGCGAGGTCGATGCCGAACAGCGCGCTCAGACCGCCGTCGTCGGTCGTGAGCACGCGCGCCGACTTCGGCGCGCGGCGCGCGCGCGGCGCGTCGGCGGCGACCGACGCGACCAGCTCGTCGGCCGAAACCTTGCGCAGGGTGAACAGGAGGTCGGGCGCGCGGTCGAGACGCGCGCCGACGCCGTACATCACGGCGGCGACGTGCTTGCACATCGACGCGTAGTCGGGGCAGCTGCAGTCGATCGCGATCTCGGCCGGCGTCGGGAACAGGCCGGTGCGCTCGGCGCACAGCCGCGCCATCACCGCCTCCGACAGCGTGCCGGCGAGCAGGTCCACCAGCGAGCCGATGCTGCCGGCGCAGTCGCGCTGGATCGCGCGCCACGACGCCGGCGTCACCGCCGCGAGCTCGACCGCGACGTCGTACAGCTCGGAGCCGAGCACCTTGGCCTTCACGCGCCCCGGCGTGATCGCGAGATCGATCACCGAGCCGCTGCGCACGTAGCTGCGCCCGCGCTCGAGCCGGTACGCGAAGTCGCGGTAGCGCTCGATGTTGTCGCACCACGCCTTGCCCCAGAACGTGGTCGCGATCTTCTTGCCCTCGATCACGATCGGCGCGAGCGGCTTCCCGCGCCGGCTCGCGTCGCGGATCATCTTCGCCGCCTCGTCCTTGCGCTGCCCGACCGTCTTGCGCGGCGCCCAGTCACTCCAGTACCGATCGAAGGCCATCGCGTCTCCTGTCTCCTGTCGGCTACCCGTCCGCGACGGCGCTCTTCAGATCGAGCGCCACCAGGTGCATGAGCTCGGCGTCCGAGAGCTCGGTCAGCTTCACCTCGTCCGTCCCCTCGAGCAGCTGCCGCGACAGCCCGCGCTTCTCCGCGATGAGCGCGTCGATCTTCTCCTCGAGCGTGCCGCGGCAGACGAGCTTGTGCACGAGCACGTTCCGCTGCTGACCGATGCGGAACGCGCGGTCGGTCGCCTGGTCCTCGACGGCGGGGTTCCACCACCGGTCGAAGTGGACGACGTGCGAGGCCGCCGTCAGGTTGAGGCCGGTGCCGCCGGCCTTGAGCGACAGCACGAAGAACGGCACGTCCTCGTCCTCCTGGAACCGCTTCACCAGCGCGCCGCGCTCCTTCACCGCGGTGTCGCCGTGCAGGACGAGGCCGGGCCGCCCGAACACGCCGGCGAGGAACGCGGCGAGCGGCGCCGTGGTCTCGCGGAACTGCGAGAAGACGAGCACCTTCTCCTGCTTGGCGGCGATGATCTCGGCGAGCTCGCGCATGCGGCCGAGCTTGCCGCTGTCGGCCTCGTCCCACGCGCCGTCGCCGAGCCACTGCGACGGGTGATTGCAGATCTGCTTGAGCCGCAGGAGCGACGCCAGCACCATGCCGCGCCGCTCGATCCCGGCGCTCTTGCCCAGCCGTGACGCGAGGTCGTCGACCGCCTGCTGGTAGAGCGCCGCCTGCTTGCGCGAGAGCCCGCAGTACGCCGTCACCTCGGTCTTGTCCGGCAGGTCGCGGATGACGCTCTTGTCGGTCTTGAGCCGGCGCAGCACGTACGGCCGGATGAGCTCGCGCAGGGGGCCGTAGCCGCGCGTGTCGAGCTCCTTGGTGAACTTCGTGAACTCCTTGGCCGTGCCGAGGAGCCCGGGGTTCAAGAAGTCGAAGATCGACCACAGGTCGCCGAGCCGGTTCTCGACGGGCGTGCCGGTGAGTGCGATGCGCGCCTGCGCGTCGAGCGACTTCACGACCCTGGTCTGCCGCGCGGCCGGGTTCTTGATCGCCTGCGCCTCGTCGATGATCGCGAGCCGCCACGGCGTCGACGTGAGCCACGGCGCACGCGACAGCGTGCCGTACGTGGTGAGGACGAGATCGACCCCGTCGAGGTCGGGCGCCTCGGCGGCCGCGAGCGTCGCTGCCGGCATCGCCGACGGATGCGCGACGAGCACGCGCAGGCTCGGCGCGAAGCGCGCGAGCTCCGCCGCCCAGTTGCCGACGAGCGAGGCCGGCGCGACGAGGAGCGAGCGCCGCTCCGGGCGCGGCGTGACGAGGAGCAGCGCGATCACCTGCATCGTCTTGCCGAGCCCCATGTCGTCGGC
>JAIOII010000993.1 GCA_019912685.1 Kofleriaceae bacterium | reverse complement strand
GCGCATCGCGGGTCGCGTCGACGACTCCGCCATCCTCACCTACGACCAGCACGGCCAGCTCGTCCAGCTTGCGCGCTTCGACACCGTCGGCGACATCACGTCGGTGCGCACCTACGACCCGCCGGGCAAGCGCTACACCGAGCGCAACCTCGACGGCACCAACCACCTCGACGGCTGCGGCGGCGTCGACCTCTCGCTCGACGGCCGCGGGCGGGTGCTCGCCGAGACGTGCCTCCAGTGGCTCGGCGAGCCGATGCGCGACACCAACGGTGTCACCACCTCGAAGTACCAGCGCGATGACAGCGGCCTCATCACGCGCGAGGAGCGCTTCGATCCGCAGGGCGCGGCGATGGCCGGCGTGCGCGACGCCGTCCACCGCATCGACACCGAGCGCGACGCGCAGGGGCGGGTGAAGGTCGAGCGCTTCTACGACATCACCGGCGCGCCGACGCCGTCGGCCGAGGAGCGCGGCTGCTACGGCGTCGCGCGCGACTACGAGCGCGGCCTCGAGGTGCGCCGCCGCTGCCTCGCCGCCGACGGGCTCCCGCGACGCGACACCGACGGCGTCGCGACCTTCGAGACCGAGCGTGACGACCGGGGCTGCGAGGTCGGCGAGCGCCACCTCGGCGCGAACGGCGAGCCCGTCCTGCGCGACGGCGTCGCGGGCTTCGCCTACAAGGTCGACCGCAGGTGCTTCACACTCGAGAAGCGCTGCCTCGACAAGGACGACGATCTCACCGCGTGCGCGCCCGGCGAGCCCGCCGCCTTCATCCACAAGCGCGACCGGCAGGGCCGCGTCGTCTCGTCGAGGTTCCTCGACGAGTACGGCGATCCCACGGGCGACGCGGACTACGACGTGGCCGAGGTCCGCTACAAGTGGGACGCTCTCGGCCGCCAGATCGGCGAGTCGTGCCACGACCTCCGGGGCGGCCTCGTCGAGTGCTCGCGCACCGGCTTCGCTCGCACCGCCGACACGTTCGACGACAACGGCCGCATCGCCGAGCGCCGCTTCTACGGCCCCGACGGCGAGCCCGCGAGCAACCGCGGCACCGTCGCTCGCAAGTACGTCTACGACAACTACGATCACCTGGCCGAGACCCGGAACCTCGACGAGGACGGGGGGCTGTTCGAGTCCGACGGCATGGCGATCAAGCGCAACTACTACGACGACACGCACCTCCTCTTCGGCATCGCGCTCCTCGACGCCCGCGAGCGCCCCGCCGACTACACCGCCTGCTTCACCGGCGTGACGTGTCCGCCGAACGAGTCGTGGCACGCCGTCCGCATCGTGCGCTCGCCCGACGGGCGCGCCACCTACAACCACTACTTCGACCACGTGGGCCGGAAGATCATGACCCTCGACTGCAAGCGCGATCAGTGCTGGGGCGTGGACTGAGCGAGCGCGTCGGGTAGCGGCACGAGCATTCGCGCGAAGTGCTGCGGGTTCTTCACCGCCTCCGCGCGGAGCGCGTGGTCGATCTCGGCGCACGCGCGCGCGTCGCTGGCCAGCTCGGCGCGCCGCAGCCGTGCCGCGAGCGCGAAGATCTTCATCTCCGCGTTCGTGCAGGCCGTGATCGCC
>JAIOII010000992.1 GCA_019912685.1 Kofleriaceae bacterium | reverse complement strand
GGCGCCGCGCGCACGCCGTCGACCTCGACGGACGGCTCGACGAGGAGGCCTGGCGCTCTGCCCCCGTGCACGGCGACTTCTGGCAGCGCCAGCCCAACGAGGGCGCGGCGCCGACGCAGCGCACCGAGTTCCGGCTGCTCTACGACGACCAGGCGATCTATGTCGGCGTGCGCGCGCACGACAGCGACCGGGCGCGCATCCGCGCGATGCTGCACCGCCGCGATCAGGACTCGGTGTCGGACTGGATCGGCGTGATGCTCGACAGCTACCACGACCGCCGCACCGCCTTCAGCTTCGCCGTCAACGCCGCGGGCGTGCAGCGCGACGTGCTCATCTACAACGACACCGCCGAGGATCCGAGCTGGGACGCCGTGTGGTCGAGCGCGACGGCGATCGACGGCGACGGCTGGAGCGCCGAATTGCGCATCCCGCTCGGCCAGCTGCGCTTCAGCGCGGGCGAGCCGCGGTGGGGCATCCAGGTGATGCGCTACGTCGGCCGCGAGGGCGAGCAGAGCCTGTGGTCGCCGTCGCCGCGCAACGCGCCGGGCTTCGTCTCCAACTTCGGCGTGCTCGACGGGCTCGAGGGCCTGACGCCCACCCGCCGCGTCGAGGTCCTGCCGTACGTGACGGGCGGGTTCGCGCGCATGTCGGATGCGGCGACCGATCCCTTCGTCGACACCGTCGATCCGCGGGCCAACGTCGGCGTCGATGCCCGCTACGGCCTCGGGCCCAACGTGACGGTGACGGCGACGATCAACCCGGACTTCGGCCAGGTCGAGGCCGATCCGTCGCAGGTGAACCTCTCCGGCAACGAGACGTACTTCGCCGAGAAGCGGCCGTTCTTCCTCGAGGGCACGGAGATCTTCCGCGTGCAGATCGGCGAGGGCGGCGGTCCCGGCGGCCTCGACACCCTCTTCTACTCGCGCCGCATCGGCGCGACGCCGCACGGCTCGCTCGACGGCGAGCACGTCGACATCCCGACCGGCACGACGATCTACGGCGCGGCGAAGATCGCAGGCAAGACCGCGGGCGGGCTCTCGTTCGGGCTGCTCGACGCGGTCACCGCCGAGGAGACCGGCGTCGCCCAGGACGCGATGGGGACGCGCACGCGTGGCGTCGTCGAGCCGCTCACCAACCACGCGCTCGGGGTCGTGCGCAAGGACCTGCGCGAGGGCCGCACCTCGGGCGCGGCCGCGCTCACGCACGTGGCGCGCGCCCTCGACGGCACCGGCATGGAGGACGAGCTCCACGATCAGGCGGTGACGGGCGCGCTCCTCCTCGATCACAAGTGGGGCGCGGACGATCGCTACTACGTGACGTTCCGCGGCACCGGCTCGTGGGTGCACGGCACGCCGCAGGTGATCCTGAACGACCAGCTCACGCTCCGGCACCTGTACCAGCGTCCGGATGCCGGACACGTCGAGGTCGACCCGACGCGCGAGAGCCTGTCGGGCTTCGGCGCGACGTGGAGCACGGGCGGGCGACCGGGCAAGCACCTGAACCTCGCGGTCGGCGGCGACATGCGCAGCCCGGGCTGGGAGGCCAACGACCTCGGGTTCCACACGAGCGCCGATCGCTGGATACAGTGGATGTGGGGGCAGTACCGCGACGACGAGGCGGGCGATCGCGTGAGCACGTGGCAGAGCAACTTCGACGTGTGGGCCTACGGCTCGTCGGCGCCGGACTTCCACGGCTACGGCGCGAGCACGAACACGAACGCGACGTTCAACAACTTCTGGTTCCTCGGCGGCGGCGTGAGCCTCGAGATGGAGCGCATCTCGACGCGCGCGCTGCGCGGCGGGCGGTCGCTCGTGGTCGAGCCCTCGTTCAACAACTGGGTCAACGTGAACAGCGACGGCCGCAAGCCGGTGTCGTTCAGCCTGAACCTGCGCAGCTGGCGCCAGCCGGGGACGGATTCGCACGCGTACGGCACGACGGTCGGCATGACGGTGCAGGCGCGCAGCAACGTCGAGCTCTTCGTGGGCCCGAGCTACGACCGCCACGTCAACGACGGCCAGTTCGTCGAGGAGGTCGTCGACGGCACGGCGCGGTCGCACTACGTGTTCGGCCGCATCTTCCAGCACACGATGGGCGTCACGCTGCGCGGCGCGTGGACGTTCACGCCGGACCTGAGCCTGCAGGTGTACGCCCAGCCGTTCCTCGCGACGGGCGCGTATCGCGAGCTGAAGCAGACGGCGGACACGCACGCGCTCCACTGGGGCGACCGCTTCACGCCGTACCGCGCGGACCAGCTGACGCGCACGATGGACGACGCGTACCTCGTGGACGAGAACGGGGACGGCGCCTCCGACTACGCCTTCTCCGTCCCCGACTTCTCCTTCCGCGAGCTCCGCTCGAACGTGGTGCTGCGCTGGCAGTACCGGCCGGGCAGCACGGTCTTCTTCATCTGGAGCCACGGCCGCGCCGACGCGATCAGCGAAGGCAACCTCGACGTCAGCCGCGAGCTGCGCGGCCTGGCGCGGGCGCCCGGCGAGAACGTGGTGATGGTGAAGGCGAACTACTGGTTCGGGGTGTAGGGCGGGCCGCGGCCGCAGCCGCAGCCGCAACCGCAACCGCAACCGGCTGCAGCCTGCGGTCAGAAAGAGCGCGCGGGCGTCTGACTACGCCGCTGACCGGCGCGGATGCGTGAGCCGCCAGGTCATGGCGGCGAGGCGGTCGACGAGCGCGAGCGCTTCTTCTGCCTCCTCGATCCATCCCCACGCGAGCGCGCTCTCCAGACCCGCGCGCACCTCGTTGTTGCTGCCGCACGCATAGGAATAGAGCCGGATCTAGTTCCCTCCGCGGCTCTTCCTGCCCTCGCTCAGGTTGAGCGGGATGCTGTTCATGGCTCGCCTGATCTGGTCGGCGAGGTCGCGGTCGTGCTTGGCGATCCGCTCGACGAGCGGGCGGATCACATGGATGAGTTGGATGGAAACGGAATAGGCGTCCAGCATCGTTCGATCTCCGGCAATGGGTTTCTTCCCCCCTCGCACCCCGCCGCAGGCTGCCCATTCATCGCAACCGACCAATGGATTGAAGCTTCGCCAAGAGGGACGACGCTTGGTCCACGCGTTCAAGCCCGCGCGCAATGGTGGTGGCTCCTGGAGGACCACTCCCACGGTTACCGACGTAGCCGCCGAGAT
>JAIOII010000991.1 GCA_019912685.1 Kofleriaceae bacterium | reverse complement strand
CGGCGGCGGCGAGCGCGGCGTCGGCGAGCCGCTCGGGCACGCGCGCCGGGAAGTCGAGGGTGAAGACCGCCGCGTCGTCCGGACCGCGCGTGACGTCGAGCGGACCGCTGCGCGTGTGGAAGCGCACCGACGTGCGCGCCGGCTCGAGCTGCGTCATCAGCACGAACGCCGTCGCCAGGGTCGCGTGGCCGCACAGGTCGACCTCGCACGCCGGCGTCATCCAGCGGAGCCGGAAGCCGTCGCCGGTGCCCGGTTCGGGCGCGAAGAACGCCGTCTCCGACAGCGCCATCTCGGCGGCGATCTGCTGCAGGAGCGCGTCGTCCGGCCACGTTTCGAGCGGCATGACCGCCGCCGGGTTGCCGGCGAACGGACGCGACGTGAAGGCGTCGACCACGAAGTAGCGCATGTTCTCCTCGGGCGGTGGGGGTCGTCAGGCGCTGGCGCGCGCGGCGCGGTTGCCGCGCGTCAGCTGATCGTGCGAGAGGTGGGCGAGCAGATCGAACGCGCCGAGCACGCGCGGCGTGAGCGGCGCGCCGCACGAGATGCGCACGCAGCTCGCGAAGCGCTGCTGCCGCGCCGAGAAGACCGGCCCGGGCGCGATGGCGACGCCGCGCGCGAGCGCGCGCTCCTGCAGGACGAGCGCGTCGATCCCCGCCGGCAGCTCGATCCACAGGACGAAGCCGCCGCGCGGCGCCGACACGCGGGTGCCGTCGGGGAAGCGGGCGAGCACCGCGTCGCGATACGCCGCGACCTGCCCGCACACCACCGTGCGCAGCCGGCGCAGGTGACGATCGTAGCTTCCCGACGAGAGCATCTCGGCGACCGCCATGCAGGTGAGCGTCGGGCAGGCGAGCGACTGCGAGAACTTGAGCCGCTCGATCTCGTCCTGGTAGCGGCCGGCGGAGATCCAGCCGACGCGGTAGCCGGGCGCGAGCGTCTTCGACACCGAGCCGCACAGGAGCACGCGCCCGTCCTTGTCGAACGCCTTGAGCGGGCGCGGCCGCGTGCCGTCGAAGCACAGCTCGCCGTACACGTCGTCCTCGATCACCGGCACGTCGTGGCGCGCGGCGAGGGCGTAGAGCTCGGCCTTGTGCTCGTCGGGCATGACCGAGCCGAGCGGGTTGGCCGCCGTCGGCATGCACGCGATCGCCTTCACCGGCGTCGCGCGCAGGGTCTCGGCGAGGCAGCCGAGGTCGAAGCCGGTGCGCGGGTGCGCCGGCACCTCGACCACCTTCATCCCCAGCGCCTCGATCGTCTGGAGGATGCCGAAGTAGGTCGGGCTCTCGACGGCGATGACGTCGCCGGGGCGGGCCACCGCGCGCAGCGCCAGCGTGATCGCCTCGGTCGCGCCGATCGTGCAGACGAAGTCGTGCTCGGTGAGGGCGCAGCCCCAGGTCACGGAGCGGCGAGCGAGCGCGCGGCGCAGCGTGAGCAACCCCGGCGGCGTGTCGTCGCGCGCGCCGAGCGTCGAGACCTCACGCGCCAGCGCCGCCGCGATCCGGTTCAGCGACGCGACCCGCAACGTCGCCGGGTCCAGGTACGCCGCGGCGAGCGGCACGA
>JAIOII010000990.1 GCA_019912685.1 Kofleriaceae bacterium | reverse complement strand
CTCCTCGGCCAGCCGTTGCTCGCGCCGTGAGGCACGACGAGACGATGCGACGCGCGCTGCGCCTCGGCCTGCCGGGTGGCGCGCCCGCCACCACCGAGGCGCTGGCGCGCGGGCCCGAGCCCGACGCGAGCGGGTTCGACGTCGTCGTGATCGGCGCCGACGCGGCGGAGCCGGTCCGGCTCGCGCAGCACGCCCAGGCCTTCGATCGCGACCTCGGCGTCGTCATCGTGACCGCGCCCGACGATCACGCGCGCGTCGCCGGCGCGGTCTCGTTCGCGCCGTTCCTCACCGGCGTCGTGCGCTGCGTGCCCTCGGACCCGCCGGCGGAGCTCGATGCCGCCATCGACGAGGCGGCCGCCCAGACCATCCGGCGCCGGAGCTTCCGCGCCACCCTCGTCCGCGCCCGCGAGCAGCTCGACGCGTCGCCGCCGCCGCCGCCCGCGGATCCGTACGTGCAGCACGTGCTCGAGCACGTGCCGATCGCCATCCTCGCCGTGGATCCGGGCGGGCACATCGTGGCCTCGAACCGCGCGGCCCAGGAGCTCCTCGGGCGCGCCGAGCGCGACCTCCTCGGCCGTGACCTCGGCGAGGGGCTGTGCGCCGCCGAGCGCGAGGAGCTCGGCGGCGCGATCACGGCCGCGCTCGCAGGCGCCGCGACGCGCGCGCCGCTGTCGCTCGCGATGGTGCAAGGTGGGCGGTCGCTCCAGCTCGAGGGCAGCGTGAGCGCGCTCCCCCACCGCCAGCACCCGCGCGCGGTGGTCATGCTCCACGACGTCTCCGAGCAGCGGGCGCTCCTCGCCCAGCTGCGCACCGCCGATCGCCTGGCGACGGTCGGCCTGCTCGCCGCCGGCGTCGCGCACGAGGTCAACAACCCGCTGACCGCCGTGCTGGTGAACGTCGACCGCGCCGTGAAGGCGCTCGAGTCGCCGGCCGCGTCCAGCGATCCGCTCGCGCGCTCGCTGCGCACCCCGCTGCGCGACGCGCTCGAGGCCGCCGACCGCATCCAGGCCATCGTCCGTGATCTGATGCTCCTGGCGCGCGGCGACGACGACGCGGTCCGGCCGATCGACGTCGAGCCCGTGCTCCAGTCGACGGTACGCATGGCCGGGAGCCAGATCCGCCACCGGGCGCAGCTCGTCGAGCAGTACGCGCGCGTGCCGTTCGCGCGCGGCAACAGCGCGCGCCTCGGCCAGGTCGTCCTCAACCTCGTCTTGAACGCGGTCCAGGCGATCGCGGAGCGCGGCGCGGCCCACGGCGAGCTGCGCATCGCCACCAGCGCCGACGACACCCACGTGCACGTCGACGTCGAGGACGACGGCCCGGGGATGTCGCCCGAGGTCCTCGAGCGCCTCTTCACGCCGTTCTTCACCACCAAGGCGCCGGGCCAGGGCACCGGCCTCGGCCTGTCGATCTGTCATCGCATCGTGACCAGCATGGGCGGCACGATCGCGGTCGACAGCCAGCTCGGCCGCGGCACGCGCGTGCGGGTCTCCCTCGTGCGCGCCGTGGCCGCCGCGCCGGCGGTCGTGCCCGCCG
>JAIOII010000989.1 GCA_019912685.1 Kofleriaceae bacterium | reverse complement strand
TCGGCGCGCGCGTCGACGGCGCCGCGGCGCTGCTCCGGCGCCATGTACGCCGGCGTGCCGACCACCGCGCCGGTCTCGGTGATCGCCGGCGAGGCGAGGCGCGGGCTGTCCGACGATGCCGGGCCGTCGGTCTCGCGGCCGTCGACGTCCCGGGCGAGGCCGAAGTCGGTGACCAGCACCCGGCCGTCGTCGCCGACCAGCACGTTCTGCGGCTTGAAGTCGCGATGGACCAGGCCGGCGTCGTGGGCGGCCGCGAGCCCGCGCCCGGCCTCGATGAAGGCCGCGAGGATCTCGGCGTCGGTGCGAGGCTTCAGGCGCAGCCACGTGGCGAGGTCGGTGCCGCGCACCAGCTCCATCGCGACGAAGACGTGCTCGCCCTCGATGCCGACGTCGTAGACCCGGATGACGTTGGGGTGGGTGAGCCGCGCCATCGCCATCCCCTCGCGCCGCAGCCGCGCCGTGCCGTCGCTGTCGAGCATCCCCGCCGTCGAGCGCAGGATCTTGACCGCGACCTGCCGATCGAGCTCGGGATCGCGGGCAGCGAGCACGATGCCCATGCCGCCGGCGCCGAGGAGCCCGGTCAGCTCGTAGCGACCGAGGCGCGCGCCGACGCCCAGCCCCTGTCCGTGCCAGGAGTCCTCGACCGGCAGCGTCGGTTCGTCCGACACGCTGCGATTGTACGTCAGGCCTGGCGACGGGATCGGTGTCAGGGGCTGCCCGTCGATCAAGCGCGCGGCCGCGCGATGCGGTAGAGGCGCAGCTTCTGGAGGAGCGAGGTGCGGCCGATCCCGAGCTGCTTCGCAGCGCGGCTCTGGTTACCGGCACAGGCGGCCAGCGCGGCGATCACCCGCTCGCGATCCTGCTGCTCCTCCTCGTCGAGGAAGTCGGGCGCGTCGACGACGACGACGGCCGGCACCGGCGCCGGCGCCGACGCCAGCACCGGCGCCGAGCCTGCCGCGCGGGCGAACGCGAGGTGCTTGACCCGGATCTCGCCGCCGTGGGCCAGGAGCACGGCCCGTTCGATCACCGCCTTCAGCTGGCGGACGTTGCCCGGCCAGTCGTTGGCCTCCAGCGCAGCGAGCACCTCGGGCGCCAGCCCGGCGATCGCCGCGCCACGCTGGACGTCGCGCAGGAACCCGAGCGCCAGCCGGCCGATCATCCCGCGCCGCTCGCGCAAGGGCGGGATCACCAGCGTGACCCCGTCGAGCCGGAAGAACAGATCGCGGCGGAAGGTCCCGGCCTCCACCTCGGCGCCCAGATCGCGATTGGTCGCGGCCACGAAGCGGACGTCGATCGGCGTCACGCGGACCGCGCCGACCCGCAGCACCTCGTGGCGCTCGACCGCGCGCAAGAGCTTGGCCTGGATCGACAGCGGCAGCTCGCCGACCTCGTCGAGGAACACGGTGCCGCCCGCCGCGCCCTCGAGCAGGCCGACCTTGGCGGTGGCGGCGCCGGTGAACGAGCCCTTCTCGTGGCCGAACAGCTCGCTCTCGAGCAGGCTCTCGCTCAGCGCCGCGCAGTTGATCCGGATCAGCGGACCGGGTCGGCCCGAGAGCTCGTGCAGCGTCTCGGCCAGCACCTCCTTGCCGACGCCGGTCTCTCCGAGGACGAGGACGTTGGCGTTGCCGGCGGCGATGCTCCTCACCACCCCGTGCACCGCGGCCACGGTCGGATCGGGGACGCGCAGGACGTCGCGCATCGACATCGAGCGCTCGGGGCCCGTCGCGCGGGCCACGACCATGAACGCGAACGGGCCGATGTGAAACGTCTCGCTCACCGACAGCGGGCTGGCCGGGCCACCGCGCCGGATGGCGCCGGCGATGCGAGTGCCGTTGGTCGAGCCGAGGTCGAGCACCGTCGCGGGCGCGCCCGGCGTCACCACCGCGTGCCGGCGCGACAGCTCCGGGTGATCGATGACGATGTCGCAGCCGGCGGCGCGCCCGATCGTCAGCGGGCGCTGGTCGAGCTCGTAGGTCGACAGGAAGCCGGCACCGGCCACGACCAGCATGGCGCTGACCTCGACGGGCGCGTCGAGCCCGGGATGGACCGGCGTGGCCTCGTCTGCGCCGGGCAACCGGCGCATGGCGCTCGCCGACGCGGCGTCGATCAGCTCGCTGGGGATGGGGGCCATGCGGCGCCCTCTCGCAAGCGACGTGCCGCGCGCATCGATGGCCGCGCGCCCAGCAACCACGCGGAAAGCGGGTCGGCGGGCACGTCGTCCGTACGAGTTGTGCGCGCAAGTTGCGCGTGCAGGCCGCGGTCAGGCCGCCTCGCGTGTGCCCTCGACGGCGGGCGCCAGGACGGACGGCACGGCGCCGAGCGACGCGGCCAGCCCCGGGATCAGGTCGAAGGCGTGACGGCCACCGGCCCAGCGTCCGGCGAACACCTGGGCGTCGATGCGGCGGGCGGCTGCGTAGATCGCCGGCTCGCGCGCCTGCATCGGCCACAGACCGCAGCGCGCCGTATCGGATGCCACTCGATCGAGGATCGCGTTGACCGCGCGGCGCGCCGCCTCGTTCGCCCCCTCCATGCTGGCGATGTCGGTGCTGGTCCGCACGAAGTCGCCGGCGAGGACGAGGTTGGGGATCGCGGTCGCGGCCTCCGGCCGGACGGCCCACGAGCCCGGCGGGTGGACCAGGAGCGGCGCGCGGTTGACCAGCCCGCCGCCGGTCCGCGCCTCCAGCTCGTCGTCGAGGTGCCAGCCGATCAGATCGTCGTCGTCGAGCAACGGGCCGTCGGCGGTGCGCAGGGCGGCGCGCAGGTGCTGCCACACCTCGCGCGCGATCTCGGCGGGCGTGCAGTCGCGCGCCGGCTTGGCCACGAAGGTCCCCGCGGTTCCGAAGTCGGAGATGTCGACCGAGATCAGGCCGCGCACCCGGCCGTCGCCGTAGCGCTCCTCGAGCGGGCCGCGCTCGCGCCAGAACTGCGGCTGCGACACGCTGGTCAGCGCCCACGGCGACTCGGGATAGAACATGTGGCCGCGCACCACCGGCACGTCGCGCCGCAGGTAGAGCTGCAGGCCGTTCATCCACGCCGTCATCCGCGCGAACGTCGGCGCCGGCATCGCGCGCAGCCGCGCCAGCGCCGGATCGAGCGCGGCCAGCTCGGGGCCGATCAGCGCGCGCAGCGCCTCGATCGGCACCGCACACACGTAATGGTCGGCGCGCGCCACGCTGCCGTCCTCGAGCTCGACCGCGGCGATCGCTCCGCGCCGCACGCGGATGGCGCGAGCGGCGCCGCGCTGGAACCG
>JAIOII010000988.1 GCA_019912685.1 Kofleriaceae bacterium | reverse complement strand
GCCGCCGGGAACCCGGCGTCATGCTGTGGTGACCCAGCGGGTGAAAGTCCCGCCCCGGTAAGCGGTGACGCGCCGGGTAGCAGGCTCCCGGCGCCGAGGGAGATCTCGGCGTCCGAAGCGGAGCGTCGAAAGCCCGTCTCGCGAAAGCGCAGCGGGGAGCAAGCACGCGGGCCGCAACATGAAGTGAAGCCTGCAGCCTCGTCAGAATTACAGCCCGAGGGCCGAGCCGCTCATTTCACGGCGAAGGCAACACCGGCGGCGCGGGACTGTGAACGCGACGACGGCCTCGGCGGGGTAGAGGGCGCAGCACGTGTGCAAGGGTCATCACGGAACACGAGAGAACCGTCTGCGCCGCCGTCGTCGCGGCAAGGTGACTCGTATAAGCCGAAGGCGAAGTCGAGCACTGCGCAGCGGAAGTCCGAGGGGATCGTAGTACCGACGAGGATCGCGACGAACAACGCGATCGGAGGGAAGGGTCCCTGGGGTGCTGGTCGAGCCGAGCAAACAGGTACGCACAAGGGCATGGTCGCGCAGCGACCCAATCTCCCCGGCGGGCGTAGTCCCGACGAAAACGTACGACGCCTGCAAGCTCGACTGCGGGATGTGGCCAAGCGGCAACCGGGTCGGCGATTCCACGCGCTGTATGACCGCATCTTCAGGAGTGACGTCCTGAAGGAGGCGTGGAACGCGGTGAGACGGAACCAGGGCTCCGCGGGCGTCGATGCCCAGACGATCGCGGAGATCGAGCAGCACGGCGTGGAGCGCTTCCTCGAGGAGCTCCAAGCCTCGCTGCGCACGAACGAGTACCGGCCGCAGGCGGTCCTGCGTCGGTACATTCCGAAGGTAGACGGAAGGAAGCGACCTCTCGGGATTCCGACGGTGCGTGATCGCGTCGTGCAAGCGGCGACGAAGCTGGTCCTGGAGCCGATCTTCGAGGTCGGGTTCAAGGATTGCGCGTACGGGTTTCGGCCCGGCCGTTCGACGACGATGGCGCTGGAGAAGGTGCGCGTGGAGGCCGCTCGCGGTTTCAATCACGTGCTCGACGCGGACATCCGCGACTTCTTCGGCAACATCGATCATGCGGTGCTGATGTCGCTGCTCGCGCGGCGGATCAGTGACCGGCGGGTTCTCAAGCTGGTCAGGCAGTGGCTCGAAGCCGGCGTGATGGAAGACGGACGTGAGACGGCCATGCTCAGCGGGACACCGCAGGGCGGCGTCATCTCGCCGCTCCTGTCGAATATCTATCTCGGCTTCCTCGACGACGTGTGGAACAAGCGGTGCGCGCAACTTGGCGTGCTGGTGCGCTACGCGGACGACTTCGTCGTGATGTGCAAGACGGCGGTCGACTGTCGAGAGGCCGAGCGGCGGGTGAGGAAGATCCTCGCCGAGCTACGGCTGGAGCTGCATCCGGACAAGACGAGGCGGTTGGACCTCGGCTGGGGCAAGCAAGGGTTCGACTTCCTCGGTTGCCACATGCGGAAGCGCTTCTCGGGGCCGGTGTGGATGAAGGCGCGCAAGCGCGTCTACTTCCTCCATCGCTGGCCATCGACGAGGAGCATGAAGCGGATCAGGCAACGCGTGAAGTTGCTGACTCTCAGCGCACGCTGTCACGACGATCCTCGCGCCGTCATCGGCGAGTTGAATCCCGTGTTGCGAGGCTGGGGCCAGTACTTCCGCACCGGAAACGCCGCGGACAAGTTCTGCGAGGTGGATCGCTACGTAGTGTATCGGCTCAAGCGAATGCGTATCAAACGCAAGGGCCGTCACCTGCGTCCTGGCGAAGCACGTCGCTGGACTCCGACGTACTTTCGCAGCCTCGGGTTGCACAAGCTCTCTGGTTCCGTCGTGTATCCGGAGGCTGCGTAATGCCTCATCACGTCCATCAACGACCGCCCGTAAGCCGTGTGCGGGAAATCCGCACGCACGGTTTGAAAGGGGTCCTTGCTGAAACCCACCGTTCGGTGGGGGAAGGTTAGGTTCTACCAATGCGGCGCGCGCGCGTGCTCCTCCTCCTCCTCTGGGCTTCGGGGTGCGGCGAGGGCGGGGTCGATGTCGACAACCCGCTGACCGACCCCGAGGACGGTCCGCCCGCCGGCAATCCCGACGGGACGTGCGCGGTGCCGGCCGCCGGCGGGCTCGAGACGTCGGCGAGCCCGCGCACCGTGGTCGGCGACGGCACGTCCGCGAGCTGCACCGGCGACGCGGTGATCGCGGCCGTGGCCGCCGGCGGCGTGATCACGTTCGACTGCGGTCCCGACCCGGTGACGATCACGCTCGACCGGCCGGCCAAGATCTTCAACGACACCGGGCCCGACATCACGATCGACGGCGGCGGCAAGGTCACGCTCTCGGGCGGCGGCCGCACGCGCATCCTCTACATGAACACGTGCGATCCGGACCAGCGGTGGACGACGCCGAACTGCGACAACCAGGATCATCCGCGGCTCACGGTCCAGAACCTGACGTTCGTCGACGGCAACTCGAAGAACGAGACCGAGTACGACGGCGGCGGCGCGATCTGGGCGCGCGGCGGCCAGCTCAAGCTGGTCAACACGCGCTTCTTCGGCAACGTCTGCGCCGACACCGGGCCCGACGTCGGCGGCGCGGGCGTGCGCGCCTTCGATCAGTTCGAGGATCGACCGATCCACGTCGTCAACTCGACGTTCGGCGGCGCCGAGGGCTTCGGCAACACGTGCTCGAACGGCGGCGGCGTCTCGAGCATCGGCGTGTCGTGGACGATCATCAACAGCCTGTTCTCGCACAATCGCGCGATCGGCAACGGCGGGAACCCGCCGCAGGGTGGGACGCCGGGCGGCGGCAGCGGCGGCGCGATCTACAACGACGGCAACGAGATGACGCTGTCGCTGTGCGGCGTCGCGATCCACGACAACGACGTCGTGCAGCACGGCGCCGCGATCTTCTTCGTCAGCAACAACCACACCGGCGACATCCGGATCGATCGCTCCGTGATCACGCGCAACACGGGCGGCTCCTGGTACACGCAGTACCCGATGATCTCGGCGCACGACGACACGCCGATCGTCGTCACCGATTCGACGATCGAGTAGTGGGCGGCCTCCGCGGGCGGCGGTAGGTTTGGGCATGGCGGACCTCGAGGCCTCGATCTGGGTGCTCCACGCGTTCGACGTGGCCCGCGCGATCGAGCTGAGCGAGTGCACGAGCGTCACGACGCAGGAGGTCGTGAGCCCGCGCAAGCGCGAGTGGCCGCACCTGTTCGGGCTGAAGCAGCGACCGCTGGTCTGGCCGCTCGATCCGGTCTCGGTCTCGCTGCCGGAGCGCACGGTCGAGCTGCGACCGCGCGCCGTCATCTACGACTTCGGCCACGTCTCGATCGAGCTGCGCGCCGACGCGCGCGGGCCGATCGACGCGTGGCGGGACCTGGCCTTCGCGCTGTCCGAGAGCGACGAGCTCGACGCCGTCGTCTTCGGCATCGTCGACCAGGTGCTCGCGCAGATCGCCGGCGCGCTGCGCGATGCGCGTCCGCTCGCCGACGCCGAGCGGTACCTCGTCTATCACGTCGAGGCCGTGCCCGGCGTGGACGCGAGCGCGTGGATCGACGCCAACGCCGCGGCGGTGGCCCAGGCCCTCCGCATCGAGACCGAGACGCTGTCCCCGCGCGAGGTCGCCGAGGCGATCTCCCGCCGGGTCGACTACGCGTGCGACGACGTCGTCGTGCTCGACGTCGAGTCGGCGCTCGTCGTCGACCGCGACCCGGCCGAGGCCCTGGCCGTGCTCGACTTCGCCAACTGCGAGCGGCTCGCGCTGCGCGTCCTCGACGAAGATCTCGACGACGCGGTGCAGGACGCGAGCAGCATGCGGCGGTCGCGGCGGCGGCGCTGGAAGCTGTTCTTCGCGCCGTGGGGCTCCGAGGTGCGGCGGCTCACCCAGCTCACGTTCGACGCGGCCGCGGAGCTCGAGTCCGTCGAGAACGCGATCAAGCTCACCGGCGACCACTACCTCGCGCGCGTCTACCGGCTCGCGGTCGAGCGCTTCCACCTGAGGCCGTTCTACGAGGGCATCGCCCGCAAGCTCAACACGCTGTGGAGCATCCAGAAGATCTTCACCGAGGAAGCGTCGACCCGCCGGCTCGAGGCGCTCGAGTGGATCATCATCGCCCTCATCGCGTTCGAGGTCGTGAAGGCGCTGGCGTAGCCGGTTAACCCAGCGATAACCGAGCGTTCACCGACGTCTGGAGTCGCCGAGGTGGCGACGCGGGTGGCCAGGGGCGGCGCACCATGGTGCGCTGCACGGTGAGGTGGCTTACCTCCGTGTCGAGGCATGTTTGTTGAATGTGCGAGAGCGCATGAGGAAGGCCGCGCTGTACACCATCGCCCTGGGATCGCTCACCGCCACCGCATGTGTGGAGACCGAGCCGGATCTCTCCACCGGGACGTACCCGATCCAGATCATCCCGACCGGTCCGAGCTGCGCGGACCTCGGCTACGGCGGGCAGGAGTTTCGCGTCGACTACCCCGTGAACGGCGTCTACGCGATCGACGCGTTCAACTCGCTCACCTTCCGCTACTACGACGACTCGAACACGGTCTTCTTCTACACGAACTCCACGCTGCGCATCAACGCGGTCATGATCTCCGCCGCCGGCAGCACCGCGGTCTGGGACACGAACGGCTCGAACGGGTGGCCGAGCCTCGGCCTCTACCTCGACGGCGTCGCGCAGCAGCCGGAGTCGGTCTCGTTCTGTTACGACCACGAGCTCTTCCTCAACCCGAACGGGTACGCCCACTACGGCGTGCGCCAGAGCTGGGACATCGCGAAGACCGGCGGGGCCGCCGACCTCCTCCTGTCCGCGGGGCAGTCGTTCCTCGCGCCGTACACCGTGACGTTGACCCCGACGGGGACGACGGCCGAGTCGTTCTTCGTCGAGGGGCCGGTGTTCGTGAACAACCGCTCGCCGCAGACGGTGACCGTCGACGCCGTGAACGTCGCCATCGGCGAGGTCGCCGCGACGGTCACGTGCCCGGGCACGTCGCCGTACAGCATCGCGCCGTACACGACGCTCACCTGTACCTTCCACGCCGACCTCCCCGACGACGCGGATCGTCCGATCGCGGTGAGCGTCGACAACGCGACCGGCGGCCTCCTCACCGTCGTCAGCCAGGAGACCGCGAGCTTCGCCGATCACACGACGTCGACCGACGTCTTCGACGCGTGCGTCGCCGTGTACGACGACCACGTCGCCGGCGAGTACCTCGGCACGGCGTGCGCGTCGGGTGGCGTGAAGACGTTCACGTACACCGCCGAGATCGGCCCGTACGAGGTCTGCGGCCCGTTCTCCGTGACCAACACCGCCTGGTACGAGGGCCTCGACAGCGGCGCCGGCGAGAGCGCGACCTTCACCGTCGACGGCAGCGTGCCGTGCGCGAGCGGCTGCTCGCTCACGCCGGGGTACTGGAAGACCCACAGCGCCTACGGACCCGCGCGCTACGACGAGACCTGGGCGCTGCTCCCCGGCGGCGCCGGCGCCGACACCCCGTTCTTCCTCAGCGGCCAGACCTATTACCAGGCGCTGTGGACGTCGCCGGCGGGCAACGCGTACTACATCCTCGCGCACGCCTACATCGCGGCCGAGCTGAACCAGCTGAACGGCGCGGACTTCACGGCGGCCGCGGACGCGTTCGCGCAGGCGACGGCGATCTTCCAGGCCTACGGCCCGGCCGACCCGGCGTTCGGCAAGAAGGCGTTCGTGCGCACGCAGGCCCTCGCGCTGGCGACGACGCTCGATAACTACAACAACGGGCTCATCGGCCCCGGCCACTGCAGCGAGTGAGTCGCGCCGCCGCGCCCTCTCAGGCGACGGCGCCGAACAGGGCGCCGGCGCCGTAGGTGAGCGCCATCGCGAGCGCGCCCCAGACGGTGACGCGCACGGCGCCCGGCAGGAGCGGGGCACCGCCGGCCCGGGCGGCGAGCGCGCCGAGCACGG